>JAJYMU010000017.1 GCA_021786655.1 Bacteroidota bacterium | reverse complement strand
CGATGCAATACCCGTGATAGCGCTCTTATTGTATCGGTTATAATTTGGACAAGATTAGTTTCCGTTCTTATCAACTCAACCGGCAAAAGAAATACCGTATCAAACACAGACGCTTCCACTAGCGCGATTAAATCCTTGTACATTAAGTCTTCAAGTCTGAATCCCGGAGCGACAAGCCCGCTTTTTTGGCGAACTTTCAACTCGACCTTCATTCTCTGAAGAAGAAGACTTAAAGCAGCATCAATTGTAATTTTTATTTCGATCATGTTAAAATTTATTTTACTTAAACTGGAATCTCCTGTATCGTACAAGAGATTCCCTATTTGCTAAACAAGATAAAAATCGACCCGGTAAAATCAAACAGCAGATTCTACCGATAAGACCGCCGTCACTTTATGAGCTGCTTCATGCAGACTTAAAGCCACTTCAAAGTTCAAACCGGAATTTTCCAAAAGCTCTTTTGCTTCTTCGGCATTTGTTCCTTCCAAGCGAACGACAACAGGAACTTGAACTGAAATTTCTTTTACGGCATCAATAACACCTTGAGCAACTCTGTCGCATCTAACGATTCCGCCGAATATGTTTATAAGGATTGCTTTAACGTTCGGATCGGACAAAATAATTTTGAACCCGTTGGCAACAGTTTCTTTGTTGGCTCCGCCGCCTACATCTAAAAAGTTAGCCGGGTCGCCGCCGGCAAGTTTAATTATATCCATCGTTGCCATTGCAAGTCCGGCTCCGTTAACCATGCAACCAACATTGCCGTCAAGTTTGATATAATTCAAATTGTATTTCGATGCTTCGATTTCGAGCGGTGCTTCTTCATCCAGATCGCGGTACGCCACAATATCTGGGTGGCGGTATAAAGCGTTGTCGTCAAAATTTATTTTAGCATCGAGCGCAACAATTTTATCATCGTTTGTGATGATTAACGGATTGATTTCAAGAAGTGATGCGTCGGTGTCTTCGTAAGCTTTGTAAAGTTTTTTAATGAAGCTCTGAAAATTTTTGAATGCGTCTCCCTGAAGTCCCATGCCGAAAGCAAGTTTTCTTGCTTGATAAGGTTGAATTCCAACAGAAGGTTCTATCCATTCCTTAATAATTTTTTCCGGGGTTTCAGCCGCAACTTTTTCAATTTCAACGCCGCCTTCGGTAGAAGCCATAATCACATTTTTAGAAACGCTTCTATCCAAAAGGATTCCGAGATAAAGTTCTTTCTTGTAATCGAGACCTTCGGTGATGAAAAGTGTTTTCACAATTTTTCCTTCGGGTCCAGTCTGATGAGTTACCAGCAAATTACCGAGCATCTTCGACGCATAATCTTTCGCTTTGTCAATTGAAGTGGTAAACTTAACTCCGCCTTCCAAAATTAATTCTTGTTTGCTTGAAGGGTTATAAAGTTTTCCCTTGCCTCTTCCACCGGCATGAATTTGAGATTTTACAACAAACTGGTTAATACCGCGGGCTTGAAGTTGTGAAACAGCCGAATCGAATTCCGACAAATTCTTAATTGCAATTCCATCCTGAACCGGTACGCCGAATTTCTTAAGAGTTTCTTTCGCTTGATATTCATGAATTTTCATTATTTACCTTGAAGTTTATTCAATAATCAGATTTGCTTTAATAATCGCGGGGAAAAATTAAATCATTTCGAAGTAATATTCAATTTAGGGTAAAACTGTTCCCAGTGAATCACTAACCAAATTATTGTATATTAATTCCGTCACATAATAGAAAGATTTCAGCATGAACAAGAAACAGAAAACTGTTTTGGTTACGGGTTCGATTGTAGTTGTCGCCTCGTTAATAGTTTGGCTGGCATACGGCGGAGAAATATTCACAAAGACACAAGTTCTTGTTGAAAAGAAGGATGAACTTTTCGGATGGACGGATAAACAATGGGTAAATAAATTCGTTTGGGGTCTTGATTTAAGTCTTCTAATCAGCGCAATAACCGCCGTGATATCCGCGGCGCTCCTTTTTATTTTCAGAAGCAAAAAGAAACCTTCTGAACTTTCTTAAACCAACCTTCGTTTGTAGTTAATAATCACCGGAGTTAATATGAAGCCGTTTGTCGCCGTGCTTACAAGTTTATTATTGTCCTCTGCAATGATTTCCGCACAATCTTTCAAAGTAAAAGCTAAAGGAGAACAAACTTTTAACTTTGAAGATAAGATGGGAAGAAACCAAGTTGTGTTTTCAAGCACAACACCCTTGGAAGATTTCACAGGCACGGCAAATGAAATTTCGGGAAAGGTTTCGTTTGATATTGCCAACTTTGCAAAAACATTAAAAGGAAAACTGACAGTAAAGGTTGAATCGATCAATACCGGCATTGAACTCCGGAATCATCACATGAAAAGCGACAGCTGGCTGGACGCAGCCGATTACCCGGAAATGACTTTTGAAATAAAATCCGTTTCCGATGTAAAACAGATTGCCGATAACAAACTTGCGTTCAAAGTGAAAGGCAATTTCAAACTTCACGGCGTTACAAAAGAAGTTGTTGCCGATGCGCAAGCAATATATTTAGATGAAAACGATCAGACACAGAAGCGTGCGCCCGGTGATTTGCTCGGCGTTCAAGCATCATTTCAAGTCCAGCTTTCCGACTACGACATCGATAACGCAATCATCGGCAGCAAAGTCTCGCAGAATATTCCGGTGCACATAAACATCGTAGGTTCGAACAAACTATAAATACATTTGCTTGGATTAATCACACGAGCTGAATTCGCATTTTTATAGCTTTAGAGAAAGTATTCAAATCCCCCAACAAACGAGACATAATCAAGCATCTTACCCGCTTGATATTTGACGCCCGCCGATGCATTGACATTATTTGCAATGCGAAAAGAATAACCCATATCAAAGCCGATGGAGACAAATACCGGCGATGATTTCAATTGCGAATAAGCAACTGTAAACGGAATTGACGTATTGGAAATAGGCTGGGGTAGAAAAGTATTTTCAAAAAGCATGTTTAATGTCCATTCAACACCAAAATAAGGATGAGAAGACGAATTACCCACCGCGTAGTTGAGTCCCAACCGAATAGGTATTAATGCGCTTATTTCCTTTCTCACATGGTGAAGATAGTAGTCAAGCGAATTTATGTACAGCCCCGTAGATTGCTGAAAAGCATTTAGATCTTTATTCGAGCTCCATGAATAATAAGCTGCAACAAATTGAAACGAAAGATGATCAGAAATAGATTGCTTGCAGCCAATTTCAATTCCCTGTGCAGTGCCGAACGAATCTAAAACGCCAACCGATGCAGATACAGAAAATTTTTTTTGTGAGAACAAATTTGTTGTAACAAATAAAATTGTAGCGAAAAACAAAACTAATCGTTTCATAGAAACCCCTTTTGTAGAAGGTTGTTTTTAAACTAGTTAATTGAATTTAAAGCCGAATGGTATTCTAAGAATCGATATGCAGTTCCGCGCCCAATTTTTTCTGGTATCAACCTATAAATTGTCTGTATAAGCGACAAGTGTAAAAGTTTTTCTCTAAAAAGAAATTTAGCAGATTATTTACTTTTTCTTCTCGTCGAAAAAACTATCCGGTATGCCGGTGTTAATTTTATAATCAGAATAAGTCATTATAACCGAACCTTTCAGTTTAGCGGCGCCGGATCTTCTGTCCCCGCGCTTATCGTTTTGATTGCTCTGGGCGCTTTCAACACTTGCCGGTATTTGCACGTCGCCTAAATTGAAAGAGAATTTTAAAGTTGTAGGAAGCGGAATCGTTTTGGGATCGTAAACGAAATCAATTTGAATTGTTCCACCTTTCTTTGTAGAGGTTTCAACTTTCGTAATCACCGACTGCGCTTGATCGACCCAAACAGTTGTGAGAATAACATCGGTTGTGTCGCTGTTGGGAATTATCTTAATGACATCAAGATTTTTATTGTTAGCAGTTTCATTTCTAACATAAAGCGCGGTGAAATTACCTTTTAAAAATTGAGCCGGAGAAAAATTGACACTCTGTTTCGGCAGCATTGCAAATCCAGTCGATTCAATTTTAACCTTATCCGGTTGTTTGAAATACAGTTTCGCTTTCGATTCCGGAACCTTAACAAAATCCATATCAAGCTTAACGCTCACGTTTGCCTGGTAATCTTTCACTTTATCGAATCTGGCTTCTACCGCCTTCAAAATCTTGTTCGGATCTTTGCTTTGAGCAAAACCAAAACCGCAAAAGAATACAAACGCAATCAAAAATATCTTCTTCATATCATTCCTCTTTCTTAAGTCAGAATATCTTTCTTGATAAAGATATATGCAGTAAGCATGTACAGAAAAATTATGTGGGCAATTAACACCAATGCGGATTTAACAATTTCCGTAGCGTTTACAGGATCGCCGAAAAAATCCGACCAGCCGGACAAATGCGTTGTGAAAAAGTACGGACGCATGTTCTGCAATACTTCAACAGGTATTGCCGAGAGAATCAGCAGCACGATTATTACCGCCATTGCAGAAACAATGGGACCGATGGCATTGCTTACCAGCGAAGAAAAGAAAATTGAGAGAGACATAACCATGAACATGCTGAGTACCGAAAAGCCGTATGCTGAAAAGAGCCGCCACAAAATCTCTCCACCCGTGTAAATAATTATTTTCTCTTTGAAGACAAGCAGTTCGCCGGAACCGAAAAGCAAGAGACTTCCGCCAAGACTAAGCAAAAGTAAGAACGCGATAAAAAGAAAAACGTAAACAAATCCGGCAATAAATTTTGATGTAACCAGCGACAGCCGTGAAACGGGTCTCGTAAGCAGAACTCTATATGTGCCCGCAGTTGCCTCGCCCGCAAACAAATCACCGCCGACGAGCACAATCAAAAACGGAATGTGAACAAACAGCGCGTTCAATATTAGGTAGGCTACAACATAACCGTTGAAAAAATTTCCTTGGATAACGAAAGCGTCGCTCAATCCCCTCGTTGTCGCAGCAACAAACCGGTCGCGCGTGAAGTACATCGCAGTCTGAACGATACCCGTCATAACAAAAATTGCGATGAAGCCGATGTACGTCCGCCATTTTCTAAAAATTTTATACAGCTCAATGCCGACAAGACTAATCATTTTCCGCCTCCTTCCGTAATTCTCAAGAAGAAGTCTTCCAAAGAACGGACCGGAACAACGGCGCTCACGGCAAATTCCTTTTCGATTAGAAATTTGTTCAATTCGGAAATTTCATTTTTCGCTAATTCAAAAGTCATTTCGCTTTTTGTTGTTGATTGAAATTTTTCATGCCAAGCAGAAAGTTCAATTGTCTCCAGCGCTTCTTTAATTTTATCAACTTCGAAAGTCACGCTCACTTTATCGCTCTTTAATAATTCATCTACCGTGCCTTCAACTTGAGTTGCGCCTTTGTTGATGATAATCATTCTGGATGCAATCAATTCGACTTCATGAAGAATATGCGAAGACAAGAAAATTGTTTTGTTTTTCACTTTGCTGAGATAAATGATAAGGTCGCGAATCTCCTTCATACCTTGCGGGTCAAGTCCTGTGGTCGGTTCATCAAGTATGATCAATTCCGGATCGTGAAGAAGCGCTTGAGCCAAACCGAGCCGCTGTTTCATTCCGTGCGAATAAGTTTTCACTTTACTTTTTGCACGTTTGTCCAGCCCGACAAGTTCTAGCATCTCCATAATTTTTTTCTTCGAAACATCTGCGCCGGAGACCTTTCCTAAAATTTCCAAATTTTTGTATGCTGAGAGATACAAATAGAAATCCGGTTTCTCAACAATTGCGCCCACCTTCTTCAGAATCTTTTCCCGGTTTTCTTTGAGCGGCATTCCAAAAATTTTCATCGCACCGCTTGTAGGTTTAATTAATGAAAGCAGCATGCGGATGGTAGTGCTTTTGCCCGCGCCGTTAGGACCCAAGAATCCAAAGACATCACCTTGATAAACGTTCAAATCCAGATTATTAACCGCGGTAAGATCGCGGAATTTTTTCGTCAGCCCTCTAACTTCAATTACTTGATTGGAATGCAACAATACTCCGATTATTTGTAATTTAAGACGAACGGACAAGTCTAATAGTTACACATCCGCTTGGCGAAAATTTATGATTCCGTAGTTTTTTTCTTCCCGTACGAATATTCGAGAGGAATAAATTTCAGAATGAACAGCGAAGGAATTATTGTCAGTACGACATAAATAAAAAATGTTTTGTAACCCAGCGCTTCTTGAATCATTCCGCTGAACATTCCGGGCACCATCATTCCAAGCGCCATAAATCCGGTGCAAATTGCGTAATGAGACGCTTTGAATTCGCCGTCGGAAACATACATCATGTAAACCAGAAACGCCGTGAATCCGAATCCGTAACTAAATTGTTCGCCGGCAACACATGCACTAATGATCCAATAATTTGTCGGTTGGGCAAACGCAAGGTAAACATACAGCAGATGAGGAATGTTGATCGCGAACATCATCGGCCAAAGCCAGAACTTTAATCCTTTTTTTGAAACGGCGAGCCCGCCGAGAATTCCACCAAGCATTAAGGCAATGATTCCAACCGTGCCGTAAAGAAATCCAATGTCTGTCAAGTTCAATCCCAGTCCGCCAACATCTCTTTTATCCAACAAAAACAGCGGAGCCATTTTCACAATTTGAGATTCTCCCAATCTATAAAACAACATGAAGAGAATAATCAGCAGAATTTTTTTCTTTTCGAAAAATCTTAAAAACGTTTTGAAGAATTCAGTAAACAACGATTGATCCCGACTATACTCAGCATGTTTGTCGTCTTTTGGATGCGGCAGAACGAACCTGTGGTAAATGAAAAATAGAACGAACAAAATTCCAACAACTCCAAAAGTAAAAATCCATGCAAGTTGAATTGTGAAACGAGTTTCTAAGAACCCGGCAAGAATTACAAGAAGTCCCTGCCCCGTTATCATTGCGATTCTATAAAACGTACTTCTTATTCCGACAAAAAATGATTGCTGGCTTTCCGAAAGGGCGAGCATGTAAAAACCATCTGCAGCAATGTCGTGAGTAGCTGAGCTGAATGCAAGCAACCAAAAGAATGCGAGCGTGAATTGAAAAAAGTTCGGCATTGGTATAGTTAGCGCAACACCGGCTATTCCCCCGCCAATAATTAATTGCATCGTGTAAATCCAAAACCGTTTCGTTTTAAGAAGATCGACAACAGGGCTCCATAACGGTTTGATAACCCACGGAAGGTATAACCAGCTTGTGTATAGTGCGATGTCGGCGTTCGAGATTTTCATTTGCTTGTACATGACCGAAGCAATAAACATTACGATTACGTACGGCAGTCCTTCGGCAAAATAGAGCGATGGAATCCACGACCACGGATTTCTTTTTTCTATTTTCTTTTCTTCTTTAGATTCTTGTTCGATCATTTAGTAGTATAATTTTTTATTGACGGAATTTTTTCGCAACAACTGCAGCCCCTATTTCAGGCGGATAAATATTCTTTTTAATCTCGATGTCTCTAAACCCTTTTTTGATTTTCCTGCGCAGCAAATCAGAATAATAATTTTTTGATGACAACAATCCGCCCGACAAGCAAAGATTTATTTTCTTTTCACCAAGTTGTTTATACAAGGTTTCAACGTGACATACAAGTTCACCCGATTCATCCGCCAAAATATTGCGGGCAGTTTTGTCGCCAAGCCGTGCCGCTTCAATAACGTGTTCGGCAAAACGCGCAATGTCGAAACCGGAGGAATAGACGGCGGTAATTAAATCATCTCTGTTTTTTATTCCAAACTTCTTACTGAGAATGGTAGTTAGAAAAGTTTTACTTCCTCTGCCGTCAATTTCTTTTGATATGGACTGCAGCGCTTTTTTCCCGATCGAGTAACCGCCGCCTTCGTCGCCGATAACTTTTCCGAATCCGCCGGCACGGAACAGTTTACCGTTTTTATTTTTGCCGAGAACAATCGAGCCCGTTCCCGCAATCAAAATTATACCCGCCGCTCCGACAAAAGCGCCTTCGAGAGCTATTTCAACATCGCTCAAAATTTTTATGTTCTTTATCGAGACCTTCTTCCGTTTTACCAAAAGCTTCAAACGGTTTTCAATTTCTCCGGCAATTTTTTTTCTTCCCGCGCCCGCTAAACCGATTACAACGGATTCGATCAAACTAACGGAAGTCTTTCTCAGAACATTTTGAATCAAACCAAAAAGGATTTCGGAAGATTTATCAACTCCAACGGCAAGCGGATTGGTAGGACCAGCTTCGGCTTCCGCAAGAATTTTCAATTGATCGTCGGCAAGAACACATTTGGTTTTCGTTCCGCCGCCGTCAATCCCAATATATAAACCCATTTGCAGCTTCTCAAAATTGGGTGTTAAGATATAGAAAATAGGATGAACTTAAAAGTTGTAATGTCTTCAGTTTCATTGAGTAATCTGACATATCATATTGCGGTTGAATCATGACAGATTAGTTACTACATTTTAGCGGGTCAAAAAAAATCTTCTGAACTTCTTTGCGATATTAAAGGGAAAATAAATTCTCTACATTCTGCTTGATAAATTATAGGAAACTGTTTTACACTTAAAATTGTGAGGTGCTTATGCCTTCAAAAATGTTAAAAGAGTTTTTGGATAAGAACAAGATCAAGTACGTTACGATCAAACATTCACTGGCGTTTACTGCGCAGGAGATTGCCGCTTCGGCTCACATCAAAGGAACCGAAATGGCTAAGACCGTCCTCATTAAAATCGACGGCAAGATGGCGATGTTTGTTTTGCCCGCTTCCTACAAAGTTAATTTCGATCAGCTGCATGAAACTTTGGGCACAAAAAATATCCGGCTTGCGAACGAAGTGGAATTTAAAGACAAGTTTTCCGATTGCGATGTTGGTGCAATGCCGCCGTTCGGAAATCTTTACGGCTTGGATGTTTATGTTGCCGATGTTCTTGCCAAGGATGAAGAGATTGCTTTCAATGCATGCACTCATACCGACCTGATCCAAATGCCGTATAAAGATTTCGAGAGATTGGTAAAGCCGAGACTGATCAAGTTTTCTTATCCAACGAGGTTGTGAAATTTTCCAATGTAATTGTCTTCGATATTTACAACGAAGGCGTACGGTCGAGGTTATCTCGACCCTCAGGAAAAATTATTTCATCAGCAGCATTTTCTTTGATTGAGCAAAACCGTTTACATTAATTGTACAGATGTAAACTCCACTGGTTAACTTGCTCGCATCGAAACTAACACTATAATATCCAGCAGATTTATTCCCGCTTACTAACGTTGCAACTTCTTTGCCCAGCAGATCAAATACTTTTATTGTAACAAATCCGTTTTTGGGTAACTGATAGTTTATTGTTGTTGAAGGATTAAAAGGATTCGGATAGTTCGATAGAGAATATTCCATTGGAAGTTCGCTTGCTACCGTTACGTTTTGTTTTAACTCGTTCATACTTGCATCACCCATTTTACCAAACACAGCCGCATAATCGGCATCTGAGTAATTTGGATTGTAATATGCACGAACATCGTAGTAAAGTAAGTCGTCAGTATAGCCGTTGGTTATAACATATTCTATATCAATAAATGTATAGGTTGAATCTTGAGAGCTATAATGATTAGCATCCCTTGCAGTAATTGTCTCAATGAGTACATCATTACCCATTACACCGTTATGTTTTACTTTGCGGTGAATAGCATACTGTGTTACAAAAGAATTATCCAGATCATGTTTATGCCATGTTAACTCAACCGGATCACCATACGCACCATCATTAAAGGTTAAGTTCCGGTAATAGTTAACCGGTTTGTGGTTAAATACTGCATGCAATGTACCACTGCCTGTTGGAGGATAACTGTTATAAGGATTAGACGAGCCTACGCTGCTTCCTTGAAATTCCCAATGATCAAAAGTATAATAAACGTTATTACGTGTTGTGTTGGCAGCTTCAAGATTGTAGGTTGAGTCCTCATAAAAATTTGTTGAATAAGGACTGCTTTTTGAAGTGCCTTTCAATTTAATTGTACCGCCATTATCTGAAGAATTAAAATAATTTTGGTAAGTAATGTTAAATTGACGGGCATAGGTTGCAGTGCGTGAATAATCATTTGGATTTGATAAGTAAATAGAGATGGACGAACCTGTTTCCTCAGAAAATTTTCGCCATTTTCTATAATACTGACCAACAAGCTGATTGTCCTCTCCTCTAACATTGTGCCCCCCATCCAAGAAAGTGGTGCTTTCTCTTAAATAAGATACAGGCGTAGTTCCTACAGTATCGGTCAATGAATTAAAATGAATAGCTCCTTGTACATTAGGGCCAGCGTCGCCGCCCATACTATTTGAAAGATTGATTTGATTATTATGCCATGCTTGGGGACCAGTAAATGTGTAACTGCTATTGCCCTGATCAATACTCCATGCACCTGAGTATGGAATAGTAATTAAAGCATCGCCATACAATTCTCCTCCATAATCCATACGGATGATTTGACTTCCAATTTTAATGGCAATTGTTTGTGCTTGGCTAGCCGGAACAAATACTTGACCATCATATGCATAAATAGATATAGCGGCATTTACAAATTTCCCATTCAAAGTCCAAAAAGGGGTTCCAAGACTACTTGCTGAACCTATTAACTTCCATGACATAGAATCAGTAGCAAGAGTATAAACTTGGAAAGACATACCAGCTAATGGATTCCCATTCTGATCTTCAATATGAAAACTAACTTCATATCGAGCTTTTAAGCTTGAAAAAGCTACAAAGAATAAAAAAAATATAATCACTTTCCCATTAATGAAATTTTTCAACTGCATAATGACCTCTTAAATTGATTTTGATAGGCAAATAATTATTTTTACAGTTGCAAATGAGGATGCCCCGTCATATACAAAGGGACAATCATAGTTAGGTAAGCTAGCCTAATATTTTCGTTTGCAAACGGAGACGGTGTTGCCCGCCTTGCCGTCGAGGCAGGCCGCACCGTCTCTTATTTCTAAATCCGTTTTAATTCGCTTTGGTCATTCTTCCTTGTTTTATTTCCCATGCCAGATTATCGTCTTTTGAATTCCATTTACTATTCCATATCCAGCTATAAATATTTCATATCCGTTCGTCCAGAAGTTCTTGAACACAAATGTGGGATCGCTTACATTAAACAAATAACTTAGACTTATCCAAGAGCCTCCGTTATAGAAGAATATTTTTTTGTATGCGCTTCCAGTTATTATATAGTCTTTATTAATAACACACATCCCATATACTTCACCATTAAGATCAAAAACCTTTTCCCAAGCAGAGTTATTCCATCTCCAGATTCCTTCCAAGCCATATGAATATAGTTCACTATCCGTACTCAAGTATAACCCAAAATTTCCAAATCTGATCTGACTGCTGGAATTTTCTAATACCATTGAATCCACCAATTTCCAATTCTTCATATCACCCGTGATGTAGTAGTAAAAATTTCTCTTGCCAATATCATCAGTTAGACCTGCTATTATTGAGATTTTGTCTTTGTAGTATTGGATACTGCGGAGAACTGGCGGTTGTTGGAGAGGTGAAACACTTCTAATTGTATCTGCAATCCACTTGATTTTATCATATTTCAATACAACTCCGTTCCTTCCGCATGCCCATATGTTGCCTTCCGTGTCTTTTGTCATGTCAAGTATCTCGCCAGTTATACCTTTATCGTCAGCTCTTGTCCAACTTACACCGTCATAATGTCCCAAGTAAATAGTATTGGAATATCCACCAGCCCAAATATCGTTTGAATTGCCTTGAACTAAACTATTTATTCCTCCGCCTATTTCTTTAACCATTTTCCACTACTGTCCCGTTAAGAAAACAAGCGTGTCAGTAAGTAATTAAAAGATAAATGGTTATGAAGAAATCTCATAAAATCGATTTGAAAATGAAAACACATAAAGTTCTC
>JAJYMU010000324.1:2202-11934 GCA_021786655.1 Bacteroidota bacterium | reverse complement strand
TCTAATCAACCCGGAGTTTACGCTTACAACAACAAGAATCCTTTGCGACGATAGCTGAACAATCTGAATTTTCTCCAAGACAGCTTGTTCAAACTTGGGATAGGTTACCATCGCAAGCTGGTTCGTTAACTCGCTTAAAATCCCGGAAGTTATTTTCAACAAGTCTTCTGTTTCTGACGAAGCGGAAGTAAGATTCATCTCAACAATTTTCTTAACCTCACTTTCAAGTTTCGGCGGATCCATTAGCGAATCAACATAAACCCGGTAGCCGCGGTCTGTTGGAATTCTTCCGGCAGAAGTATGCCGATCTTTCAAAAATCCCAAATCTTCCAGATCAGCCATAACATTTCTGATAGACGCCGGCGAAAGACCGAGATCATATTTCTTCGAAATATTTCTTGATCCAACTGGATTTGCGGTCATGATGAATTGATGAATCACAAACCGCAGAATCGCCTTTTCCCTATCTTTTAACTGATAATCTTTCACTTTCATAACTATCGGAAATGAACGGGCACAAAGTTATCAAAAATTAAGAAAATTTTCATTTTAGACATTTTTACAGAACGATACATAATACAAAATTTTTATTCGGAAAGTTTCGCCAAAGTTTTTGCTTATATTTTGACATCAAATGAAATTTTCATGAGGTAATGTTGGAAAACACGTACAAATCCGCCGGTGTTAATATAAAGGCGGGTGATGAAACGGTAGAAAAAATTAAGTCCCTCGCTAAATCGACATTTAATAAGAATGTGCTTTCGGGAATCGGTCACTTCGGCGCGTTCTACGAAATAGATTTGAAGAAATGGAAGAACCCGGTTATGGTTTCCAGTGTTGATGGTGTCGGTACAAAACTAAAAATTGCTTTCGCAATGGATAAGCACGACACGGTTGGACAAGATTTAGTGAATCATTGTGTGAACGATATCGCCGTGTGCGGCGCCGAACCCCAGTATTTTATGGACTATCTCGCATTCGGAAAACTTATCCCGGCAAAAGCGGAACAAATTATTAAAGGATTCAGCATTGCATGCAAAGAAAATAATGTCGCACTTATCGGTGGAGAAACTGCGGAGATGCCGGGATTATATGACGCAGACGAATATGATATCTCCGGAACGATTGTGGGAATTGTTGAGCGCGACAAAGTGATTGACGGCAGCAAAGTTAAAAAAGGTGATGTGCTGATCGGTTACGCTTCGAACGGATTACACACGAACGGTTATTCCCTGGCAAGAAAAGTTCTGCTTGAAAAATATTCCGTTCATGATAAACCGGAAGGGTTGAATTCGAGTCTTGGTGAAGAACTGCTGCGTGTTCATAAATCATATTTAAAATTGATCAGTGAGCTGAAAGAAAAAATTTCGATAAATGCTTTTTCGCACATAACCGGCGGCGGAATAATCGGCAACACAAAACGCGTTGTGCCGAAAAATTTGAAAATAAAAATCGATTGGAACGCGTGGACCGTTCCGACAATTTTCAAACTGATTCAGAAAACCGGAAATATATCCGACGAAGAAATGAGAGAAGTTTTTAATATAGGAATCGGGCTGATTGCAATTGTGAATAAGAATGAGGTTGATAAAACTCTTGAAGCAGGGAATCAAATAAACGAAAACGGCGTTGTGATAGGAGAAATTTATTAAAAAAGTTGCTTGTCCTTAATCATGCTCTTAATCATAATCTAGTGGTTAAATTCTAGAGCAAGAATAAGATCAAGAGCATGAGCAAGAAAATCTGAAAGCCAAAAACAATGTTCATAGATACTCACGCACATATATTCTTGCCAAATTTCGCCGGTGAAGCAGATCAAATTATTGACCGCGCTAAAGCTGCCGGTGTTGATTATCTAATTGTACCGGGAACCGATGTCGCCACTTCAATTCAGGCTGTTGAACTGAGCGAGAAGTATAATTGTGTTTACGCTGCGGTCGGCGTTCATCCGCATGATACAAAAGATTGGAACGATTCGCTTGTTGAAAAATTAGAAGAGCTTGCAAAGAATAAAAAAGTTGTCGCCATAGGTGAGATCGGGTTGGATTACTATTACGATTTCTCGCCCCGCGAAATTCAACTGCAAGCATTTGAATCGCAAATCAAACTTGCGCTCAAACTTAATTTGCCTATCATCGTTCATAACCGCGAAGCGAATGACGATGTTATGTCGTTGGCGCGCAAATACAAGGATTCCGGATTACGGGCACAGTTTCACTGTTTCGCCGGATCGATTCACGATGCGCGCGAACTTATCGAGATGCATCATTTCATTTCATTCCCCGGCAACGTAACATTTAAAAATGCCGACGGAATCAGAAAAGTTTTGAGCAGAATTGCGCTTGATAATCTTTTGCTCGAAACCGATGCACCGTTCATGACGCCGGTTCCTCACCGCGGCGAAAGAAATGAACCGGCTTACATAAAACTTGCAGCAGAAAAAATTGCGGAGGTACATAAATTAACTGTGGAAGATGTCGGAAGATCAACTTCGTATAATGCACACAAACTTTTTGATATAGGCGATGGACTGAAATTGAGTTTCACTTACCAAATCGGTCAGTCGCTTTATATCAATGTAACTAATCGCTGCAACGCCGATTGTATTTTCTGCGATCGGAAAGGCGAAGCTGTTGTCAAAGGTTACAGTCTTAAAATGAAAAAATCGGAAGAGCCTGATGCGGAAGTCTATATTAAAGAGATAGGTGACCCAAAGAAATTTAAGGAAATTGTTTTCTGTGGATACGGCGAACCAACAATCCGTTGGGACATTGTTAAAAAAATTGCTGAGCATGTTAAAGCCAACGGCAGTAAAACAAGATTAAACACGGATGGTCACGGAAATTTTATAAACAAACGCGATATAACACCGGAGTTGGAAGGACTGATTGATACGGTCTCGATCAGTTTGAACTCAACAGATCCCTATCAATATGCCAAGCTGATGCGGGTTGATCCTTCGATGCATGCCGAGATGTTGGACTTTGCAAAGAAGGCGAAAAATTTCTCGCACGTTGTTCTTTCGATTGTCGGATTAAGCGAAGTGGACGCTGAAGCCGCCAAGAAATTTGTTACAGAAGAAGTTGGTGTTGATTTTAGAGAAAGAGAATATTTTTAATATGAACCAGCAAAGATGATTACACGATTTAAAATCTTGCTTTTGGTCGCGTTCTCTCTTCTGCTGCAATCTTGCGCAACATTCAAATCCGAACCAAATTTGTTCGGGAATCAAATAGACAGCCTCCTTGTTTCCGATCTTCCAAACTCTACTCAAACAGCAATTTCAGTTTACGACTTGACTGAAAACAAACCGGTCTACATGCACAATGAAAAATTGCTTCTCCGCCCGGCATCGAATCAAAAAATTCTAACTACTTCAGCAGCTTACCTATTTTTAGGAAGCGATTATAATTTTGAAACGAAAGTCTATCACACCGGCTCAATTGCAGATTCTGTTCTGTGCGGCGACTTATATTTTGTTGGCGGACTTGATCCAGCTTTCACTACCCACAATCTTGACTCGCTCGTTCGAGAAATAAAAAAGTTCGGCATAAAGGAGATCAACGGCAACGTTTATGGCGACGTGTCCGCGATGGATTCGCTTTTCTGGGGCGAAGGTTGGATGTGGGATGACGACCCGTATTCTTTTGCTGCATACATGACTCCGCTTAACATAAACAAAAACAGTGTGGCTGTAATTGTCTCTCCTTCGCAACCAGGCGACAGCGCCAATGTTGAAACGCTTTCTAATACAAATTCCGTCGTGATAAAAAATTCTGCGGTAACCACCGACACTGGAAAAATAAAACTAAAAGTTACACGCGATTGGTTGAATAGAAAGAATACGATCTTCGTCAGCGGTACAATTTCAAGATTATCAGAGCCGGATACAATTGCGCTAAACGTTTTCAATCCTACATTTTATTTTTTGCAATTAGCTGCGGAAAGCTTCAAACGAAACGGAATTGAGTTGGATGGAAAAGTTGATACGCTTACGTTGCGTGACAGCGCCGAAGTTATTGCATCGTCTAAACACAGCATTGAATCTGTTATAAATTACACCAACAAAAACAGCTACAATCTCGGTGCGGAAATGCTGTTGAGAGCACTGGCGCTTAAATACTATGGTAAACCGGCATCGGCAAAAAACGGAATCAAACTGCTCGATAGTTTAATAACTCTTTCCGGATTAGATCCGAAACGGTATTCGTTGGTTGACGGCTCAGGTTTATCGTTTTATAATCTTGTTTCAACGCAACTGATTATGGATGTTTTGAAATATCTCTATCTTAATCAGCCGGAGATTTACAAAAAAATTTACGACTCACTCCCAGTTTCCGGTACCGACGGATCCTTGAAAAACAGAATGAAAATTTTTCCGATACGCGGAGAAGTTCATGCAAAGACCGGAACGATCAGCGGTGTTAGCTGTTTATCGGGATACATTCAGACTCGGAAAAATCACACATTGGCATTTTCGGTAATGATACAAAATTACACGGGCAATTCAAGCGCGGCACGCAAGTTTCAAGACAAAATTTGCGAAATCATTTTCAACACAAACTGAAACGTCGTCCCATGAAAAATTATAAAGAATTTAAGATCACTACCAAACCGTTGAACAATGAACTCGTGAGCGGTCTGCTTTGGCAGCTAGATATCGACGGTATCAACGAAACAGACAGCGGTTTGATTGTCTTTGCAGATACTACAAAAGACATTTCCCGCGACGACGTAGAAAAAATATTAACCGGTATGATTCACGAAAATTTGATTGACGAATTCACAATTGAAGAAGAAACTTTTGAAGACAAGAACTGGAACGAGGAATACGAAAAGAAAGTCAATGTAATTGAGGTGACCGACAGGATTGTAATCAAACCTTCGTTCAAAGAATATTCTCCCAAGCCGAACCAAATCATAATTACGATCGATCCGAAAATGTCTTTCGGCACCGGAGAACATGCAACCACAAAACTCGTTCTTCAACTAATCGAAAAATATGTTACGGCGGGAGACAAAGTTTTGGATGTCGGTTCCGGCACAGGTGTGCTCGCAATCAGTTCTGTGATGCTCGGCGCAAAATCCGCATTAGGAATTGATAACGACGAATGGTGTCTTCTTAACGGAAACGAAAATGTAACAGCGAATAATTTGGAAGGTAAAGTTGAAATCCGAATGGCGGAGATAAATCAAATCAGTGAAACCGGTTTCGATCTTATTGTCGCCAACATCAACAAACATATTTTGCTTGAAATCGCCGCATCGATAAAAACTAAGTCGATCAAAAACGGTCGATTAATTCTCTCGGGACTTTTGCGGACCGACAAAGAAGAAATTTTGCAAATGTACACTAAACTTGGTTACGGTTTATTAGACAGCGCCGACATGGACGAATGGTGCGCACTCGTTTTTCAATTAATGGTATGAATCTCGATGAAAGTCTCAAACTCTGTCCCGCCACAAGCAGCGGAGGAATTACACCCAATCTTCTTGTCCGCCGAAGCGAACGCGAAGGCGGATTAAACTAATTACGACTGAAGCTTCGTTAAAAGTTTAGTCAATTCCTTCTGTTCATTTTCATTCAAGCCGGAAATAACCGAAGAAATATTTTCCACATATGCCGGCATTAAGGAATCAATTTTACTTTTTCCCGGTGAAGTCAGTTCAGCTAAAATTACCCGTCTATCTTCCTTTGAAGGAACTCTTTTTACAAATCCTTCTTTTTCAAGATTATCAACAACACAGGTAATGTTGGCGCCTGTAACCATCATTTCCTCACTTATTTTTTTCAGCGGAACAGGTCCAATTTTATTTAAGATATCAAGTACGCCAAACTGCGGAGCAGTAAGTTTATTTTCGAACATTTGTTTTGACTGAACTCTTTTTACTTTGTCGTGTGCCTTCGATAATTTTTCCCAGAGTTCAAGTGCAATTTTATTTTTTTCGCTTGGCATGCGATGTCCCTTTCAATTTATTTCAAAATAAAAATATTCAAATCAACAACAAGACCAAACATCTTTTGGCTTTTTTCGAGCCAGATTTGAGAGAACTTTGTTTGAAAATAGTTCTTTTTCAACCTAAAAAAAAGAACTTTATAAATACAAACACCTGAATTAGGAAAAAGATTGCAAAAAGCTTGTGGCAAAACTCATCAAAATTCGTACGAAAGTTTGGAAGTATTTGGGTATGATTCATATTATTAAGAACGAAAAAACAAAAGTTTACTTCAATTGATAATCGATCAGCAAAAATTGGATCAACTAATCTCGATGGGGAATGCCAAATTTCCGGACGGTCATTTTATTTTGAACTTTTACCATCCTATTGGCGAGACAGAGTTTTCAGAAATAGTTGAAAAAACACTTACGCGCGAAACCGATTTTTTCTATTGCTGCCAGCCCAGTGAACAATTTCTTGTACTGGCTTTGGATAAACTGATTTCAATTTACGGGCCGGATCGAACAGACTCTTTGAACTTTCAACAGAATATTGACGGGATAAAATCGAAAACCGTTTCGAATGGCAGTCAGTTCAATCTGAAAAGAAAACCTCTTTTTATCGGCTCGCTTAAATTTCCGTCGGAGAAAAACGAATCTCTCTGGGAAGATTTCAATGCCGGTGAATGGTTCTTTCCGAAAATAATTTTGATTAAGGAAGGGTCTCAACATTACTTGGTAGTCAACTCTTTCCATTATCAAGGATTCGAAAAATATATTGCACACTTACTTAGATTACTGGACGAAGACCGTGCTCTTAAAGAGGAACTTCAGACTCCTCAAATATTATCTTCCAGTGAAGTATCTTTTGAGGAGTGGTCGAAAGAAATTGATTCGGCATTGCATAAAATTACAGACGGAACAATTCAGAAAGTTGTTTTGGCGCGGTATGCGGATTTCCATTTATCTCAAAAACCGAAATTGTCAGGATTGCTTTACGAGCTTGAAGACAATTATAAGGAATGTTACACGTTTGCATTCAGATCCGGAGGATCGGTTTTTCTTGGTTCGTCGCCCGAAAAACTTTTTAGCATTCATGATGGCATTATTGAAACAGACGCACTCGCCGGCTCTTTCCCGCGAGGTGAATCCGCAGAACTTGATTCTTCACTAGAAAATAATTTGCTGAACGATATAAAAAATCTGGAAGAACACAAAAGCGTTGTTAATTTTTTAACCGAGAAATTGAGTCGAGTAGCAAATAAAATTATTCACAATGGAAAACCAATGGTAAAAAAGTTTTCCAACATTCAGCATCTGTACACACCGATCAAAGCAGAAATTAAAGAAGGGGTTTCGGCGATTTCAGTTATCGAAAATCTTCATCCTACACCGGCAGTTTGCGGAATGCCGTCGTTAGTTGCCAATCAAATGATCGAAAATTTGGAAACGTTTGAGCGCGGCTTGTACGCCGGAGCTTTGGGTTGGGTTGGATTAGATAACAGTGCTGAAATGTTTGTCGGTATCCGTTCCGCTATCATAAAAGATAATTTCATGCGGGCATTTGCCGGATGCGGAATAGTAAATGGATCAAACAGTTTAGCAGAGTTTAACGAGACGTCACTAAAACTAAAACCAATTTTGTCTTTGTTTAAGAATGAAACTATCAATCAATCGTAACACAGTTTGGTGCGATCTTTTTGTTGACCGGCTTGCAAATGCCGGAGTTAAATACGCATGCATTTCTCCCGGTTCGAGAAGCACCGCGTTAACCCTTGCGTTCGCATCGAATAAAAATATTGAGACATTTCCAATTGTAGATGAAAGATCATCCTCGTTCTTTGCGTTGGGTTTAGCTAAGAAGAGCAAATCGCCGGTAGCAATTGTTACAACATCCGGAACCGCAGTAGCCGAATTGTATCCGGCTATCATCGAAGCATATTACCAGCGGACACCTTTGATTATTTGCACTGCCGATCGACCACCGATACTAAGAAACAGCGGCGCGAACCAAACGATTAACCAGCAAAATATTTTTGCAAACCATATCCGTCATTTTTTTTATGCCGGTTTGCCGAACCCAAAGAAATTAGACAAGATAAAAAAGATAGCAGAAGATGCGATTCGCATTTCATGTTTTACCGACAAAGGTCCGGTTCATGTTAACTTTCCATTTGAGAAACCGTTCGAACCGAAAAGTTATACCGATGAAATTGACGTTCGCACAATCGAAAAACTATTCTCGAACTCGGCAAAACATTTTTCGTTGCCCAACCAGAAGAAAATAAATTTTGATGCGCTTGCAGCTAAATTCGGCAAAACTGAACGCGGATTAATTCTCGTCGGTTTTAACAACTACGAAACCGATTTTGGAAAACACCTGGTCAACTTTTCCAAAACGTTCGGCTACCCCATTTATGTTGACGGCGCCGCCACACTGAGATTCGGGAATCATTCTAAGAATTATTTTATAGACAACTTAACATCTGTCGTCCGTGCAAAGTCATTCCAAAAACAATTTGATCCGGAGATTATCATTCAATTCGGAAGCGCGCCAACGGCAAATGTACTGCTCGAGTATTTCAAGAATTCTAAAGCCGAGAAATTTCTTGTTAATGATTTCGGCGATAAGAACGATCCATCGCTGACGGCAAAAAATATTATCGCGTGCAACCCGGCTGAATTTTGTGAAAGTGTAGTGAGACAAACAAAGAAAAAAGCTGTGCGAAAAACGAACTGGTTGAAGAATTTTCTTGCTGTCCAGAAAATTGCCGAGGAAATTAAAAATAAAGTTATTGTTCAAGCCAATTTTCCTTTTGAAGGAAGAGTAGCCACAGAGTTGGCAGCAGCTCTGCCGGATAAATCAAATCTGATGCTCTCAAATTCCTTGCCGATACGCGATGTTGATTTCTTCGCATCCTCAAACGAAAAACGGTTAAACATTTTTACAAATCGCGGGGCAAGCGGAATCGACGGAATTAATTCCACCGCTCTCGGAATTGCAAAGGCATCCAAAGAGCCGACTTTTCTGCTTACGGGCGACCTCGCGTTTTATCATGATTCAAACGGGCTGCATTCGGCAATAAAACACGGCATTCCATTAACAGTAATACTCATTAATAACAGCGGCGGCGGAATATTTGAATCGCTCCCCATCTCCGATTACCCGGAATTTTTCACTGCTAATTTTTTAACGCCATTGGAACTTGATTTCGCTAAATTGGTAAAAGCTTATTACGGTGACTTCGTGCGCGTCGGCAGCTGGGCGGAACTAAGAAAACAAGTTGGAACATCATCAAAAAGAAATGCGTTGCGTGTGATTGAAATTCGGACCGATGCAAGAAAATCAAAACTTCTCAGACAAAAATATTGGGATGTCGTCGCGAAAAAAATTGATGAGTTTATAGATGAAATTGTACGTTGACGGAATTCAATTTAACATTCTTCTCAACGAAACAGACGTTAGCGAAAACAAAACTGCCGTAATTTTCCTTCATGGATTTACCGGGTGTGCCGAAGATTGGAATTTCATTTCCGATAAACTCCCTCCAAAATTTTTTCCAGTTGCAATCGATTTGATTGGTCATGGCGAAACAGATTCCCCCGAAGATCAGAAACACTATTCATGCAGCGCTATAGTTCATCACCTCGATTCAATCACGGAACAACTCGGTATTAAAAATTTTGTTTTAATAGGTTATTCGATGGGAGGACGCGCGGCGCTTTCATATTCCTTAAAACATTCATCTAAGTTAATCGCGGCGGTGCTCGAAAGCTCAACTGCCGGCATTCA
>JAJYMU010000324.1:0-2192 GCA_021786655.1 Bacteroidota bacterium | reverse complement strand
CTTTAAAAAAGGAGCGGGTCGAATTTGATCTTCTCTTATCGGAAAAAATAAAAAGAGAAGGTATAATAGCTTTTACCGATTTCTGGTTCGATATGCCTCTATTTGCGCCGCTAAGAAAAATTCCGACTTTCGAAGAAATAAAGAACAAAAGAATCAAAAATAATGTTACCGGTTTATCGAACAGTCTTTACGGATTCAGCACCGGTTTAATGCCGAGTTATTGGGATCGGCTGCACCAAATTCAATTTCCGGTTTTATTAATTAGCGGCGAGTTTGATTTGAAGTACACCGAAATAAATAAATCCATGAAAACAAAATTGCCGCACGCCAATCATGAGATCATCGCAAAATCCGGCCATAACACTCACTTACAAAAGCCTGAGCTTTTTACTAAATTTGTCGTGGATTTTTTGAATTCACTTTAAGGCAGAAATGAAATACAACTGGATCAAAGCCAAAGATTACACCGACATTATTTACGAGAAGATGGACGGCATTGCTAAGATTACAATCAACAGACCGGAAAAGAGAAATGCCTTTCGTCCCGAAACAACTAAAGAATTGTACGATGCATTTGCCGATGCGCGCGAAGACGGAAACGTTGGCGTAATTCTTTTGACCGGCAAAGGTCCGGCTAAAGACGGCAAATACGCTTTTTGTTCCGGCGGCGATCAATCGATACGCGGCAACAAAGGTTACGTTGGTAAAGATGGCGTTCCACGTTTGAATATACTCGACGTTCAAAAACAAATTAGAAGTATCCCAAAACCGGTGATCGCACTCGTTGCCGGTTATGCAATCGGCGGCGGACATGTTCTTCATGTTGTGTGCGATCTAACTATAGCAGCCGATAACGCTGTGTTTGGTCAAACAGGTCCGAAGGTTGGAAGTTTTGACGGCGGATTCGGCGCAAGTTTTCTTGCAAGAATCGTCGGTCAGAAAAAAGCGCGGGAGATTTGGTATCTGTGCCGCCAGTACGATGCAAAAGAAGCATTACAAATGGGATTGGTAAACAAAATTGTACCGGTTAAGAAACTTGAAGCTGAGGGCGTTACTTGGGCAAAAGATATTTTGGAAAAAAGTCCGCTTGCATTACGGTTACTAAAATCTGCATTCAATGCAGAGCTTGATGGCCAAGCTGGAATTCAAGAGCTTGCGGGAAATGCAACGCTGCTTTATTACATGAGCGATGAAGCTCAAGAAGGCAGAAACGCTTACAACGAAAAACGCAAACCGGATTTCAAAAAATTTCCTAGAGTGCCATAAAATGAAAAACCTTGATGAAATAAAAAAAATTCTAAAAAAGAATAAAACTTATCTCCGCAAAAAATATTCTGTTGAAGAAATAGGAATCTTCGGTTCATTCAGCCGCGGCGATCAAAATAGCAGAAGTGACATCGATCTTATGGTCTCTTTGAAGAAACCTCTCGGCTTGGAGTTTGTTGATCTCTCACTGGAACTTCAAACAATTTTGAATCACAAGGTTGATCTGGTTTCTAAGAATGCTCTAAAGAAAAGGATGCTTGTCGCGATTAAAGATGAAGTAATCTATGTCTAAAAGAAACGACAAACTTCTTGTTTTAGACATACTTGATGCCTTAAACAAGATTTCAAATTATACTCACAGCTTGAGTTATAAGAATTTCGTTAGCGACTCTAAAACGGTTGACGCCGTCACTAGAAATATTGAGATAATCGGAGAAGCTTCTAAAACACCTTTCAAAAAAATTTAAGGACAATATTGACTTGCCATGGCCAAGAATTATAGGTATGAGAAACATAATCGTTCACGAGTATTTTGGTGTTGATACAAAAATAATTTGGAAGATTGTTACCGAACAAATTGAAAGTCTTAAAGATGCCTTCGAAAAGTCAACGGAAGAATTGAATTAGCAATGATTTCAGCATCAACACAAACAATATCAAAATTTGACGCATGGATCCTCGCCAGCCGGCCAAGGACATTAGCCGCTGCTATTGTGCCGGTCATAGTTGGCAGTTCAATCGCTATCCGCGACGGATTGTTTCAACCGCTTGCTGCGTTCATTGCGTTACTATGTTCAATTTTAATTCAAGTCGGAACAAATTATGTTAATGATCTTTTCGATTTTCTTCACGGAACAGACAAAGAAGATAGAACCGGTCCGCAAAGAGCCGTTGCTTCTGGAATTATTTCCGTCACTGAAATGAAA
>JAJYMU010000173.1 GCA_021786655.1 Bacteroidota bacterium | reverse complement strand
CGCGATGAACGGAAGGAATATATTGTCTCTATGCTCTTTCAACGGAAAATATTTTTCTAAATCTTTATCATTGATCTGGACTTTGCCGGAACCGATTCTAAGATAGACTCTTGCTACAGCGTCTTTTCTTCTACCAACAAAAATTTTATCTGCCATTAAATAACTCCGTTAAAAACTTAAAGCTTCTGGTTTCTGAGCACTATGCGGGTGATTTTCCCCGGCATAGACCTTCAATTTCTTAATTAGTTTTCTTCCGAGTTTTGTTTTCGGCAACATACCTCTTACCGCAGTCTCAAAAACAAATTCGGGTTTTTGATTCATTACTTCAGTAAAACTTTTCAGTTTAGCTCCGCCGGGATACATCGAGTGAGAAAAGTAAGTCTTTTGTGTCTCACGCTTTCCGGTTAACCTAATTTTATCGGCATTAATCACAACTACAAAATCGCCTGTATCCGTATTCGGTGTAAAAACCGGTTTGTTCTTGCCGCGGATTACTCTTGCAACCTTAGCTGCCAATCGTCCCAATACCTGATCTTTCGCATCAACTAAATACCATTTTTGATCAGCATCTTCGGGTTTAATAAATCTTGTTAATTTTTCTTGCTTCAAAACATCCTCCAAACGCAAAATGCTATTTTTCAAAGGGTTCAAATATATTTGTCAGCCGCCAGAATGTCAAGAAATTCAAGTTTAAAAATGTGGCTGATAAAGAGACTAATATGGATTATCAACCGTAATAAAGAAGAATCGCACCTTTTAATTAAGTTTGCATAACTCAATGGCGGCAAAATGAAGATATTGGTTACCGGCGGTGCCGGATTCCTGGGCATTAATTTGATCAGATTTCTGCTTGATAAAAATCATGAGGTGATATCGCTGGATATTGCTGATTTTAACTATGCCGATATAAGAGATAGAATCAAAATCGTAAAAGGCGATATCTGTAATCATGAGATAGTCGAAACATGCATGAAAGAGATTGATGCCGTGGTTCATACCGCCGCAGCTCTTCCTTTGTATAGCGCCGAGGAAATTTACTCAACGGATGTAGAGGGAACACGAACTCTGCTGCACTTGTCTTACACAAATAAAGTAAAAAGATTCGTTCACATTTCATCGACCACGGTTTACGGGATACCGGATCATCACCCGGTTTTGGAAGAAGACCGGCTTGAAGGCGTTGGTCCGTACGGCAAAGCAAAAATAGAAACTGAAAACATTTGTCTTGAATACAGAAAAAAAGAAATGTGTGTGCCAATTCTGCGACCTAAAACTTTTGTTGGTCCGGAACGCTTGGGAGTTTTTTCACTTTTGTATGATTGGGCAAGCGACGGCAAAAACTTTCCGATCATCGGTAAAGGCGACAACCGTTACCAATTGCTCGATGTGGAAGATCTCTGCGAGGCAATCTACCAATGTCTAATTCTACCAAGTGAGGTTGTGAACGATACTTTCAACATTGGCGCAAAAAAATTCGACACATTGAAGGACGACTACCAAACCGTTCTCGATTTTGCCGGTTACAACAAAAAAATAATTTCACTGCCCGAGAAACCTGTTATTTTTATTCTTAAAATTCTTGAAGCATTAAAACTTTCGCCGCTCTACAAATGGGTCTATGAAACTGCCTCGAAAGACTCATTTGTTTCAATCGACAAAGCCGAAAAGAAATTGTCGTTCGCACCTAAGTATTCCAACAAAGACGCATTGATCAGAAACTACAAATGGTACATCGAGAATTGGAAATATTTCAAGCGGCAAACCGGTGTCAGTCATCGTGTACCATGGAAGCAAGGAATTCTTTCAATTGCAAAATGGTTCTTTTGAAAGAAAAGTGTAGAATGTAGAGTGTAGAATTTTTTCTGCTAATAGTTAACAGCTAACAACTTTTTCTAAATAAGTAATTATATTTGCGACACGAAAAAAATAAGAACTAATAGGAGTATTAAATGCCGCAAAAGAAAGATTTCTTGAAGGATGTTATTCAGCATATCGATATAAAAGAGCATAATGTAATCAAGCTTGTCGATTCGATGGAAAAGATGGCATTCAGCGCGCGTGATTTGAACCGGGCCGCTAAAATTTTCGACATGATGATCAAAGACAAAGACTGCACGGTGATACTAACTCTTGCCGGAAGTTTGTTCAGCGCCGGTTTGAAACGCGTTGTTTTCGATCTCGTGAACAACAACATGGTCGATGCTATCGTTTCAACAGGCGCAGTTATGGTCGATCAAGACTTCTTTGAAGCGCTCGGATTCAAGCATTACATCGGCACACCGTTCGTTGATGATAACGTAATGCGCGACCTCCACATCGATCGTATTTACGATACATTTATTGACGAAGACGAACTTCGCATTTGCGACGAGACAACACAGAAAATTTTCGACTCGCTTGAACCGCGTCCATATTCATCACGAGAACTTTTGTGGAACTTCGGAAAATATCTTGATGAAAACGGCGGACCAAAAGTTGAAGACAGCGTTATCTATGCCGCGTACAAAAAGAACGTCCCGATTTTTGTACCGGCATTTTCCGATTGCTCTGCCGGATTCGGAATTATTGTTCACCAAACCAACAATCCCGATAAACACGTTTCCATCGATTCTGGAAAAGATTTTCTTGAGCTTACACACGTTAAACTCAACAGCAAAGAAACCGGAATTTTTATGATCGGCGGCGGCGTTCCGAAAAACTTTACTCAAGACATTGTAGTTGCGGCAGACATTCTTCAGGAGAACGCTTGCCTCGCTGAGTCGGAGCGGGCACCGATGCATAAATACGCAGTTCAAATTACTGTTGCAGATGTTCGCGACGGCGCACTTTCAAGTTCAACATTAAAAGAAGCCAGCTCGTGGGGAAAAGTTGAGACTACTTTTGAGCAGATGGTTTATTCCGAAGCAACTATTGCAATGCCGTTGATTGCCGGATACGCATATCACAAAGGCGCTTGGAAGAATCGTGAAAAAAGAGAGATGCAGAAAATATTCTTAAAAGAAACTGCTTCTGTAAAATAATTCAACAAAGAAGGGCGACCTCAATAGTCGCCCTTCTTTTTCGATCACACCTTTAGCAACACCAAACTATTTCAGTAAAATCATTTTCTTCGTCTGCATAAAACTCTGTCCTGAGCTATGCGAAGGATTGTTCGCGATAATTCTATAGAAATAAACTCCGCTGGAAAGTTCTGCCGCATTGAAATTGATTTCATGTTTTCCTTCAGCCTGAACACCGTTAACCAGCGATTCCACCTCACGACCGTTCAAATCATAAATTTTCAAACTTACTTTTGATGACACAGGCAATGAGTAACTAATTTTTGTTGTTGGATTAAACGGATTCGGATAATTCTGATCGAGTGAATACTGTGTCGGCATAACCGAATTATCTGCAACGCCTGTTCCGCCGCTTACCTTTCCTACAAACGCACCGCGACCGTGTGTTGCCGCTACAATCGTTCCGTCTGCTTTTCTTGACGTAACATATTCAACAATCACGTTTCCAAGTTCATTGGTGCCTTCTTGTTTCCAAACCGTATTCATTCCGTTCAACTGAGTTGTAGAATAAACACCCGTGCTTGTTCCAACCACATAAATTGTTCCTTGAGCAGTCGGCAAAATTGTCGCCGATCTAATTGAAGGACCGCCGGTTCCCTGAAGATTTCCTTCAACAGCAGTGTATGTTTGTCCGCCGTCGTTAGAATAAAACAATCCGACGACATTGTAATTTGAATGAACCACCAAAATTTCGTTTCCGTCGTTCGGGTTAACAGCGATGTTATGAACATACGCACCGTTGGAAACTTCCGGAAGCGCCGGCGAAATATCTAACGCAGTGGTTGATGTAGTTGAATTAGTAATCTTGTAAACCTTTGGCGCATCGGTTTGACTACTCGCTCCAAGATAAAGAACGTGTGCAGGGTTTGTGTTTGATACTGTAAGAGTTGAAAACGAATAACCTTGCGGAAGACTGATATCGATAGAGGACCAGCCGATTGTAGTGTCGCTTGCAGCCAAGTTATTGTTTCTCCACAATTGCGTACCTCCGAGATAGTACATATAATTTTCATCAGAGGGATCAACTTTGAACGGGTTTATGAAAAGCATTCCACTTGCGCCACCCGGCTTAATGCTAACAGAACTCTGAAATGATGGGGCACCATTATTATATGGTATCCTAACAACATCTCCGTTTTGCGTTTCACCGTAGGCGAATAAATTTCCTAAATAAGCGTACGCACCGTCGCCAGTTGTTACATCGGTTGATGCAGAAGTTGTAGTTCCATCAAAAGTGAAAAACGGAGTGCCGTTATCCTGCGTTCCTCCCATCAATCTCGGATCTCCTGAGCCGCTGGCAACAGCCATGTTGTAGTATTGCGTTACATTGTAGCCGTTATTCTTTTTCTGCCACGGGAAATATGTTTGATAACTTATTGTCGTAATATCTGTCGCATAACTTAATCCGCCGTCGTTGCCGACCCATACTTTGTTAGGATCGTTAGGATCGTTAGGATCGAAAGTGATTGTGTGAATATCGGGATGTATGTTAGGATAGAAAAAACTTATCGGATGATAACCGCCAATCCAATTTGTTTTTGCGTTTGTCGGCTGAGTTGCAAATGCATCAAAACTTCTGAACAAACTCGTTCCGGCAATTAATACTATATTGGGATTTGTTGGATGAACGGCAAGCGCCATATCGTAACCTCTTTGTGTGTCAAGTCTGCCGTCGGTTGAATTCAGTACCGGAAGATTTGCAGATAAATCTTGCGACGTGCCGTTTGATATATCAATCTTATGAAGACGCAAATCTTCTTTGCCTGAAACTTTCTGACCTGTGTTTGTAAATATATAAGCAATGTTCGGTTGAGACGGCGAGAACGTTATTACACTTCTCTGATGAGTTGCCGGAAATGTATTCGGAGTTATGTTCACCCATGCTAGTCCATCATCTGTTGATTTATAAACACCCGGTGCAAACTTCGGAGTTGTATTTCCCGGAGTTGAAGACAATGTTGCAACCAGTGTACCGTTTGAATTCACAGCTACATCCGTATAATTATGATCTCCGGATTTACCAAGAACTAATGAAAAACTAGTTCCTCCGTTTGTTGATCTTGCAATTAACCCGGAATTTGATGCAATGAAAACCGATCCAGTAGTTGGGCTAACAATAATTCTAGAAGTGAAAGAAAAAATGCTGTTCCAACTTGTCGAACTTGTTTGAGTTGCAGGCAATACAGTCCAGCTATCGCCGTTATCTGTAGATTTATAAACACCTCCTCCATAAAAATATGCAACGTTTCCTTGGTCTGCGCCGCTGCCGTCATACTCGCCGCCTGAATAGTACCATGTGTTTGTAAAACCCGGTCGTGTATCTTGAGCTATAGAAGTAACACCTTGAACATCGGAAATTGATGTGGTTAATTTCCAGCTGGCGCCGTTGTCCATTGATTTCCACATTCCGCCTGTTGCGCCGCCTGCCAAAACTATATTCGAATTATTTACATCAACACCTATTGCTCTTGTTCTGCCGCCAACATCTTTCGGTCCCGCTTCCTTCCATGATATGTTTAGAGCAGCGTCAGTTTTGAACAAAGCATTTTCCGCTTTTGGGAGTCGGCTTGCAAATGCCAGTTCGCTTCTTCTTATATTCTGCGGAATTTGGTTGGTCGCCGGGTCTCTTAGCATTCTGAAGAAGTACTCGCCTCTTTCTATATCAGTCTTCTTTTCGTTCCCCTCTCTTTCAATATTCCTATCATTCTTTTCGAAATTTGTTTTGAGGGTGGGGATGAATTTGTATGTGGCAAATGAAGAGACTAATAACAACAAAAAGAAAATTTTATTTCCGCGTTTCATCTCAACTCCTATTTTAACTTTTTGATTGTGTTGGCTTGCCAGATTGGACTAGTGCTATTGTTCATTGTCTTTTGCGGCTGAGATATTTCCAATTCGTAAACACCGCCGATTTGCAGATATTCTTTTCCCAACTCATTGGCAATCAATGTTTTCGCCAAGTCAATTTTCAAAACTGTTTTAGCTGCAATTGGTTTTGTTGACTGACCATAGCCGTTCACTTTTTGAACAAGCGCATTCAAAATATAGGACGAAGAATTTTCTTCGATGGCTTGTACCTCTGCTTCAACAATAGCAGTGCCCGGCGGAATTTTTTCCGAAACATATTTTTGCGTGTTCATATTTGTTTCTTCTTTTGATGACGTACATGCGCTAAGAATCAGCACGAACGACAAGAGGAATAAGGAAAGAAATTTCATTCGGTACCTCTCTTTTTCATTGCGATGGTGGCTGTTGTTTTGTAACAATATAATTGATTGCAGCGTTCACAAAGATTCCTTTCACTCTTTAAACTAATTATTCGGTTAGCAAAAGTCACCCTGGTCGGCTTAAAACAAGAAAGGCTTGATTTTGCAAGCCTTTCTTTGCAAACCACTTTATTGAAATGAAGTTGTTAGAGCGCAAACTGTAACCCCGCTGCAACTGAAAAGTAAGTTGCAGTAGATTTTGAAGATTGTGAAGATGTGGTTGTGCCGCTGCTGCTGGAGAAGTTTGTTCCCATTTCAAAACTATCGCCGTTGATTTTTGCATTTACATCCAAGTTGATCTTTGGAGCTACCGCATAATAAAATCCAACTCCCAATCCCCATGCAAATGCAGCTTTGGATTCTTTGACAGTTACATCGTACGTTTGACCACCATAACTAACCTTTGCACCGTCTACCGACATGATATGAGCTCCTAAATCTACTGCTGCGTATGGTTTAAAATTTGATGTCGTGAAGAAATATTTTCCGCCAGCCATAATAGGAATCAGCGTCAGTTTTGAATCAACCGAAACATTTGCATTAGAACCGCCCCCAAGAAAATCATTTAACATCTGATTGAATTTGTCGTTGTTAAAAGAAAACTGAGCATAACCAACAGTAGCTGAAAGTTGAAGATTCTCAGTTGCATCGAATGTGAGTGAAGCCAACCCGCCAAAGCCAGACTTATAAAGATCACCGAAATCTCCGGTTGGTGATAAATACGCAGCGTTGATTCCTACACCAATTTTTGATTGCGCGGACAACATTGATCCGGTTAACAATAAAGCAAGAATAACAGCAGATAGTTTTTTCATGCACTTCCTCTTAGAATATTGAATGGATTTATTTTGTGTTAATGAGTTGTCCTCATACAGATATATTAAACTGTCCCGCATACCCCTTTTTAGAAGCCGGGTTTTGCTCAAATGCTAGACTAAATAATCCAGTAATATTTAAGTCTATTTAAATTTATAAAATCACTTAATCAAAATCATCTTTCTGGTTTGAACAAAACTTTGTCCTGAGCCTTGCGAAGGATCGACTGCAACAATTCTATAGAAATAAACACCGCTGGATAATTGAGAATTGAGAATTGACCCGCTTCGACTCGCGTCTTGCGAGGCGAGGAATTGAACATTGTGCGTGCCGGCAGTTTGAAATTCATCAACCAAAGTTGCAACCTCTTGTCCAAGCATGTCGTAAACTTTTAACGTAACATGACTGCTTGTTGGAAGCTGATAGCTGATGTTTGTGCTCGGGTTAAAAGGATTGGGATAATTCTGTTCCAGCTTAAACGAAGCCGGCTTCAATTCCACAACTTGTTTTACATCTGTCAGAAAACTGACATAAGCATAAACAAGAAATTCTGTATAGTCACCATTTGAATCGACGATATTATACCAGTTAGCAGTTCCAGAACTTGGTTTATGCAGATACATAGCAGAATGGGTCCCGGATGGCGATGAAGCGAGCATAACGCTGTTTGAACCACCGCCGGTTGAAATGTAATCACCATTATTAATGAACCCAACCGCAAAATCGTTAGATACATCTACGTTCAAACTTCTTAAATCTACCTTTACCCAATTTGGCCACACGGGAGGATACGGATATTGAGGACGGTCAGCGATATTTGAGGTCGCTGTAAACGCACCGCTAATCTTCGCTCCGAGCGGGGTCGGTCTTAAATTTCCAGTATACTTCCAAACAAACCCTTGCAACGAACCAGCTTGACGAAGCGCAACCTTTATAGAATCAAGTTTAGCTCCCTGAATGCCTGTGAAGTATATTATCGTTGTATCTTTATCAGATCCACCACCTGTTCCCATTGGTTCCGTTTTCACATAAGCTAATTCTTGAGTACCGCTCGGCAAAGTTCCAGTTGAATTAAAAGTATAGCTGTATGGTCCATTTGGATTACTTGGATCGTAATAGTAGAAATCATTTTGACAAACAAGAAAAGTGACATTGGAAAAACTTGTACCGAAATCGGGTACCGAGAACATCATATTGTTGCCCATCATCGTGCCGTCCATTACTTGCTTACCGCCAGTGCCGCTTTTTATCGCTTTCACCATTAGGCTTGTGTTTCCATTCATATTAAAACTTACATTCAAATTACTCCCTTTTGTAAAAGTGAAATATTGTGCGCCGAGTTTCTGCAAGTTCCCATTATAGTTTGATACGTTTGGATTCATCATCGCATTTGAAGAAACACTGGTAAGTCCAGCGTACTGATAACCCCACTTAGAATTCACTGAAGTATCATTCAAGTAATTTGCAATGTACCAATCCGCAATTACGTCGTTAAATGTTCGTGTTGATCCGAGCGGAGGAAAAACGCTTACGTTAAATGCATTCACATTAGAAAGATTTGATTGAACAAATTTTGCTAAAGCACTTACACCGAACTGTTCTTTTATGTACAAGAAAAATCTTGCAGCGCGTGCATAGTCGCTAAGTACTTCTCCAGGCGGATTCAATTTCCACTTCAGCATCTGCACATTTGTAGCATTTGTATAATAACTCTGAAGTCTTAATGGATAACCGCAAACGACTTCCGCTATCATTGAACATCCTTCATTAAAGAATGTGTCATTAGCATTTGTAGTCTGATTCGGACCATTTGCATTGCCATGGTAGTTCCACTGAATCATGTGTTGGAATTCATGAGCGGTTATCTGAAGTGCTAGAGAAATTCCGTTCTGGTTCGTTAAATTAAGTGGATTACAATCCATGTAATATACTTCCGCAACATTACTATTAGTAACAGATGAAGTTGGATACTCATTACCCGCCCAAAAATAACCGGCTGTGTAACCTCCAGTACCATTGTATCCGTCAAGAATATTTAAGACCAGAATAATAATTTTAGAATCCCCATCAACATTAGGCGGATTGCCAAACGTATCAACATCCATCTGGTACACACCCTTACTAGAATTAGCAGGTGTAGAGTTGTCAAAGGCATTTACGATTTGATCGACTGCGCTTTGATTTACATTTTTGATCCAAGAAGAATCTTCAACAAACACATAACAATTTACTCCCACTGCGCGGCATGTTGAAGGGACAGGATAAAATGAGTTGTCAACGGTGTTCTGTGCCCACCAATTATGCGTACTTCCTACCGTAAAATTCCACGCAACCTTTTTCAAGGACGGGTTTGCTTGAGGCAAAGTCCTCAAGTCAATATGGTTTGCTTTTTCAAACTTTTCAAGGAGCGGTCCGGCATCCATTAAATAAGCACCCTTGCTAACGGAAGTTTCGTTCTCTTTTTGAATTACCGCTTTGTTCTGACCGAATGAAAAACTACTAATCAGCATCATGCACAGAATAAAATTAAAACGCTTCATATCTCAACCCTTATTTGGTTTGGTTTTCTTTTTTAACAGGTATAACTTTTTCAACTACTAGCACATCCATGCCTTCTTCTTTTCTTACATCGCCGTATTGAACGGCATAATATCTGCCCTGCTGTTTCCATAGTTCATCATGCAATTCTTTGCTGCATTGGAGAATGTAAGTTTTGTTATCGTCGGTTTGAATAGCTAGCTTGGTAAACGGTTCGTTTCCCACAACCGCTATATAACCTTTAACGGCATTGCTTTGAGAATCACTATCGCCGCAATTGCAACTGCACGCGGCAAAATAGGTTACACCAAACAAAAAAACGATGGATAAAAAAATCTTCCTAAATATCATTTTGTTTTCCTGTATTTGATGGCAAGATAAATAATTGATTAATTCCTTGCAAAGCCAAAGCTCACACCCAAAAGGCAACGCGAACCTATTTTTTTATTTCTATATTAGTGAAGAAAAATTTGGAAAAGCAAAATGAATAAGACAACTCTCGCCGGGATTCAAAAGCAGCTTGACACATACAACTTTGACGGCTGGCTCATTTATGATTTCAGAAAATCGAACGACCTGGCTCATAAATTGTTGGGATTTCAACAAGACATTCATTTGACCAGAAGATTTTACTATTTCATTCCACGACAAGGTGAACCGGTGAAGATTGTTCACGCTATCGAAAGTTTTCAGTTTGACTTTTTACCGGGCATCAAAAAAGAATATGCCGATTATGCTTCGCTGCATAATTGCTTAAAAGAAACGTTGAAAGATTCGACGACAATTGCTATGGAATATTCTCATCTCAGCGATAATCCTTACGTTGCAAAAGTTGATGCCGGAACAATTGAACTCGTAAAATCTTTCGGCGTAGAAGTGAAAAGCAGCGGCAATCTCATCACAAATTTTTTAGCAAGATGGTCGGAACAACAATTTGAAGAAAATATTCCGGTTGCCAATACTTTGTACGAGATTGTTTATTCGGCGTTCGGCTTCATTGCTAAGAGAATCAATGCCAATGAAAATGTTACCGAGTACGATGTTCAGCAATTTATCCTCGACGAGTTGGCAAACAAAAATTTATGGGCAGACGGAGAACCGTGCGTAAGCGTTAACGAAAACTCCGCCGTTCCTCATTACGGTCCTACAAAAGAAGTCTTCAGTGAAATCAAGAAAGGTGACTTTGTGCTGATGGATTTCTGGTCCAAAGCCAACACGCCGACGGGAGTTTACACGGATATAACATGGGTCGGCTACGTAGGCAAAGAAGTACCGGAAAAATATTCCAAGATTGCAAAAATCGTTTTTGATGCGCGCGATGCGGCATTCAATTTTGTTTCCGAAAGTTTTGCGGCAAAAAAAGAAATCCGTGGCTACCAAGTTGATGATGCTGCGCGCAAAGTTATTGCAGATGCCGGATACGGAAAATATTTTATTCATCGAACCGGGCATTCGATAACAACCGACGGACACGGCTGCGGCACTCACATGGATAATTATGAAACCAAAGACGAACGTTTAATTTTGCCGATGACTTCATTTTCAATTGAGCCGGGAATTTATTTGCCGGGCGAGTTTGGTGTGAGAAGTGAAATAGATGTGTTCATCACAGAAGACGGAAAAGTAATTTCGACCGGAGGAGAAAGACAGAGGGAAGTTATTGCAATACTAAAATGAAAGGTCAACTGTCATTTGTCACTAGTCATTTGGCATTTGGCATTTGTCGCTGAGGGGAAATTAATTCAGTTTCGTTCTGCTATCCCGCCGCCGCTTGTAAAGTCGAACATAAATTTTTCGTTGCCCATCAAATCTTTCAAAGTCATCTTTGCCACAATCGAATCAACTGAATCTTGAATCAATCTCCAAAGCGAACGCACAGAACAATCGATGGAGTTAGTACAAATATCCGCGATGCCGGAATGCGTATTGCAGAATGAATCGTCGAATAATCTTCCGCCGAGAACTTTTAAAATATCTCCGACCATAATTTCTTCTGGCGGACGCGTTAATGTGTAACCGCCGATTTGTCCTCGAGAACTTTCCAGAAATCCGCCGAGACGCAGCACGCGTAAAATTTTTCCAGCGTTATGCTCGCTCAATCCTTCCGCACGGCTAATCTCAGGAATCGTTAAAGATTTTTCCACCGCATAAAATTTTGCGATGCGGAGTAAACATCTCAAACCATATTCTTCTTGAGCACTGAATTTCATATAACCTCACCTCCCCCTTTAATTCCCCCTCCTTGGCAAGCAATGCTGTCAACTTAAGAAAAATAGATAGCCACATGGTCTAAACAGCTCTCCTTTTGTTTGAAGGATATTTGAGCGACCATTTCTTTTTTCTCGGATTACTTC
>JAJYMU010000160.1 GCA_021786655.1 Bacteroidota bacterium | reverse complement strand
TTAAATAATCCCACCGGAAAGCATCGAAGGAAATCAATATTACATATGGTTTTGGTGCAGCGAATCCAATACCTAAATAAAAAATGCAAAGAAAAAGAAATGAGAGTTTCTTCATAGAAAACCTAACGTTTTATTTGAGTTGGTTGCAAATATAACAATGTTGGTGTTAAGAGGTTGTTAAGATATCGGGCGGCGGAAAAATGGTTTGAGATTGATGGAAATCTTAGTTTAAATATCAATAATTTTTTCTGCTTCTTAACGTTAAAATAATATAAAACTTCTTTTGACATTTCATAGATTTTCATATCTTCATAGTGCAAATAAAATTCTCCAATCATACGAGCAAGTCCGGTGATTGGTAATATATGAAAAGAGCTTTTCGTCTCAAAAATTATGAGAAATGAGTGGTTAGCAGAAATCACATCATGTTTTTATCGAAGAATCAATCCATTTTAATTAATAATTCATCAATCTATCAAGGAGTGAAGTATGAGTAGAGTTAAACAATTGATTTCTTTATTCCTGTTCATTGTCGCATTGTTTAGCTATCAGTCAATTTTTGCTCAAACAACATCAGCATCAATAAATGGTACTGTTGTTGATCAGAACGGAAACGCATTGCCTGGTGCTAATATAATCGCTGTGAATGTTCCTTCCGGAACACAATACGGAACAACTTCTCGTAACGACGGAAAATACAACCTAGCTGGTTTGCGTACCGGCGGTCCGTACAAGGTTACTGTTTCGTTTGTAGGTTACACATCTCAAGTTGAGGAAGGTTTCAGTCTTGCATTAGGACAAAACTTAATGATTAATTTCAAGTTGCCAGAAGAAGCTGTTCAGCTTTCAGGTGTAACAGTAACTGGTGAACGAGGCGCAATTATTTCTCAATCAAGAACTGGAGCTGCTCAAAACGTTTCTTTGAAACAGATAGAAGAAATTCCAACTATCAGCAGAAGTTTTTCGAGCTTTGCAAAACTTTCTCCTTTGTTCTCAGGATTGAATTTGCAAGCTGCGGGTAGAACAAGCAGATTTAACAACATTCAAATTGACGGTGCTCAATACAATGATTTGTTTGGTCTTGGTTCATCAGGTTCGCCGGGCGGTACAGCCGGTACAAACCCAATTAGTTTGGATGCTATTAGAGAGTTTCAAGTAGTTGTTGCGCCTTATGATGTTAGGTACGGCGGATTTACCGGCGGCGGTATAAATGCAATTACCCGTTCCGGTACAAATAAATATAGCGGTTCAGCATTTCTGTATGGAAGAAATCAAAACTTTATTGGAAAAAGAAACGCGAATACCGGTCAAGATCAGAAGGTTGCTGATTTCACAAATTACCAGTATGGATTCCGATTAGGCGGTCCAATAATGAAGGATAAACTTTTCTTCTTTGTAAACGGCGAAATAACAACTGAAACAAGACCACAATACAACACTTCTTTACAAATAGGTTTTGGAAATAACACGCCTGCTCAGTTGCAGGCTTTAGTTGATCAATTCAAGAGTATAATGATCGCAAAAGGAATGGCAAATCCTGGCAGTTATGACGTATTCAATTCCCAACAGCCAAGTAAAAAATTATTGTTAAGATTTGATTACAACCTTTCAGAGAACCATCAACTTTCTCTTACGAACAACTATGTTGATGCTTATCGAGATAATTTGGGTGGAAGAGGTACTTCAAGCATGAGTTTCGATTCATACAATTACAGAATGAACAGCAAAACGAATTCGACAGTTCTTAGACTTAACAGCCGTTTTGGTAATAACATTTCAAATGAATTAATTCTTGGTTACACAACAATTCGTGATCATAGAACCAATACTGGTGCTTTAAGTCCGTTAGTATCAGTTAGAGAATTATTCGGTACATTTACAATGACTGCCGGATTCGATCAGTATTCCGGAGCCAATCAGTTGGATCAGGATATTATCGAATTCACAGACAACTTTTCTTATTACACTGGAAATCATGCCATTACAGTTGGTACACATAATGAATTTTTCAAATTTAGAAACTTGTTTATCAGAAACTTCTTGGGTTCTTACCAATATAATAGTTTAGCAGATTTCCAGAATGATAAAGTATCAGCTTATTGGCATGATTACTCAAGAACCAGCGATCCACAACCAGCAGCTAAATTTAGCGTTGCTCAATTTGGTTTCTATATTCAGGATGAATGGACAGTACTCCCACAATTAAAGTTGACTTATGGTTTGCGTGTTGACATTCCTACATTTCCAACACCACCAGCAAGAAACGATTCTGTTGCAAAATATTTGCCTGGGTATAGAACAGATGTAGCTCCTTCTGGAAATATTTTGTGGTCGCCAAGAGTAGGATTCAACTGGGATGTCTCCGGTGACAGATCGACACAGGTTAGAGGCGGTGTTGGTATTTTCACAGGCCGTCCGGCTTATGTTTGGATTTCCAACCAATACGGAAATACCGGTTTAATGACCGCAGAAGTTAGCGCATATGGCAAAACATTGCCATTCGTTGCAGATCCGAATAATCAATATTTGCCTGGTGATCCAAGAGATATAAATAAAGCTTTAGGCGCGCCAACCGTAAAATCAGAAATCGACTTATCCGATCCAAATTTGAAAATGCCACAACTCTTAAGATTCAATTTGGGTGTCGATCAAGAACTACCGATTGGATTTGTTGGTACCGCAGAAGTTCTTTATTCACAATCGATCAATGATTTACTATACAAAAAACTTAATATTTTGCCTGTGACCGGATATGTTGCCCAGCTTGGAAGCGGTAAAGACGGTCGTCCAATTTACGGCGGAACAAACAGCTATAACAATAACTTCAATGATATTATGTATTTGTATAATTCCAGCGACGGTTATCAATATAATTTGGTATTTCAAGTTCAAAGAAACGTTGCAAGAGGATTCTCGATCAATGCAGGTTACACTTATGGAAGGTCGTTTGATCGTAATAGTGTAACTTCTTCTCAAGCACGTTCTCAAATGGCTTATTCGGCAATAAGTGGCGATCCTAATTCTCCACCATTGTCAACTTCCGATTGGGAAATCCGCAACAGATTATATGCGTCAGTTACATTCACCTGGGAATTCTTTAAGAATGCGCCAACTGCAATTACATTATTCTACAATGGTCAGACTGGTTCTCCATTCTCCTTTACAATATCTGCTAGTTTCCGATCTAACTTGAATAATGATGGTTTCGGTGGAAATGATTTGTTCTACATTCCAAGAAACAGCAGCGAAATTCTTCTTGGTTCAATTTCAAATAATCAATTTGTGCCTGCGACAAAGTCCGGTACAACTTATGCTGACCTTGATGCTTTCATTCAGAATAATGATTACTTGAGCCAGAACCGCGGCAGCATTGCTGAAAGAAACGGTGGTCACGTTCCTTGGAGAGATTATCTTGATTTGCATGTTGCACAAGACATTCCGGATCTCTGGGGTCTTGGTGCATTCCAGGTAACACTTGATATTCAAAACGTCCTCAATCTTTTGAATCCAAGTTGGGGTCAAGTTTATGACGTTGGATATGACACTTATAACATTGTATATTTTCAAGGTATGATAAAATATAATGGAAAAGCAAATACCCCTGTTTACAGCTTTAACAAACCAAAAACTAATGTTCCGTGGAGTTATTCAGACTTGTCTTCACGCTGGCAAATGCAATTAGGTGTTAGATATTCTTTCTAATACTTTTTTCTTATGTTGAAATGAAAGAGTCCCGATTTTGTCTCGGGACTCTTTTTTTATGCGCAGAAATTATTTGTAGTTTGTAAACTGAACCGGAAAGTCAAGATCGGCTTCTTTAACTAGTTTTATTATAGCCTGGAGATCATCAATTTTTGATGCTTGCACTCTAACTTGTTCATCTTGTATTTGAGCATTCACTTTAAGTTTGCTATCCTTTATTAATTTTGTAACAAGCTTCGCATTTTCTTTAGAAATACCGTCCTGAAGATTTATAGTTTGTTTTAATCTTCCGTTGGCTGCAGGCTCAGGCTCCATCACTTTCAAAGCTTTAATTGAGATACCTCTCTTAATAAATTTTGTTTGAAGAATATCGATAGATTGTTTTCGAGAATACTCATCTTTTGTGTTAATGGAAATCTGTTTGTCTTTCTTGTTCAAAAAGATTTCCGTGTGAGATTCTTTCAAATCGTATCTCTGTTGAATTTCTTTGATAGCTTGATTGATGGCGTTATCTGCTTCCTGAAAATCGATCTCAGAAACAATATCGAATGAATGATTTGCTGCCATGTTTTGCCTGTTTATGTTAAAGTTAATTAATAAAGTTATATTTTAGCGAAAAAATAAAGATTGTGTAGGCTAGTAAAAAGAAATTTTAACTCAATTTCTTTGATTTCATTAGATATTTTTGACATTAGTGATCTTTTTATATAGGTTATTTAAGAAGGATTTACTTATTGTCGGGGTGGGGAGATTCTCCCGAAGGGATTCCTTCTGAAGAACTCCCGACCTTGGCGCCAAAGGCGCCACGCGCTAAGCGGACTTTGAATGATCTAATAAATAACGTTTGATCCCTCTTTTTTTGATTATTGATTCTAAGCAAGTAGCATTAGATTTAGTATCAGATTCTTTGAAATAAATTAGTTCCCAAGGAACACCAAATTTAGTAGATTTTGTGTGTTTGGAATTATGTTCAAGTAATCTACGCTGGAGATCGTTTGTACTTCCAACGTAAAATTTGTTTTTTGAGTTACTAAATAATATGTACGTAAAGAAAGAACTCATTGTCGGGGTGGGGAGATTCGAACTCCCGACCTCTTCGTCCCGAACGAAGCGCGCTAACCGGGCTGCGCTACACCCCGATTTCAAGTAAAGTGCAGTGCAAACATAAAGAAATTATTTTTCAAAAACATAGAATGTGGGTAACATGAAAAAAATCCATTTACAATTTTTCGTTTTTTTGTTTGCGTTAGGAACTCTTACCTCCGCACAAACACCACAGGATAGCTGGAATCTTCTATTTGGAGTGAGCTATCCGAGACTTATTAATCATAGCTATAGTTACGCAGGAAATGCTAACTTCGGCGGTTTTCTTGGTGTCGAAAGAAATTTTTCTGAACACGTTGGCTTAAGAATGCAAGTCGGTTTTTCTAGTTTGGAGGGAAAGTACGGAGCGCCGATAATTTCTTCGCGTATCAATTCATTCAGCGGGAATTTTGATTTGCTTTATTTCTTTGTCCCGTGCGAGACCGTTACACCTTATTTGACATTTGGAATCGGACCAACCTTTTATTTGCTTGATAGTAACAGACCTAATAAGACTCTAAGTAGCAGCTATTTTACTTATCAGTTCAACGGTGGTTTGGGAATTGATTGGAGATTGGATGAGGACTGGAAACTGCGAACAGAACTGAACTATCATACGGTTGCAGATAACAAATTTGACGGAGTTGACGGTCCTTCATTGGGAGGACTATTCGGCGGTCCTTACAAATCATATTTAACTTTTGACCTTGGCTTCAATTATTACTTGGACAAAGGTGAGCCGTCAAAGTATTGCAATCTCTACTCAGGCATTTCTGGAGAGCAAAAAGTTTCGGTTGACTACGACAGAATTGAAGAAATGATTAAGAGACACATTCCAAAAGAAGTAACAAAAGAAGTTGTGGTAGAAAAACCGGTTTCAGCAAGTGGCGAAAAATGGGTCTTGGTCGGCTGCAATTTTGGTCTTAATAGTGCAAAGCTTTCAGGCGAAGCTTATCCTATTCTTTATGACGCGGCAAAAACTTTGCTAAGGAATCCGGGAATGAACGTTGAAATCCAAGGTTATACCGACAATGTTGGATCGAAAGAATATAATAAGAAACTTTCGCAGAAGAGAGCCGATGCTGTAAAATCTTACCTCGTTTCGAAAGGAGTTTCTGCTGGAAGACTTACTGCTGTTGGAATGGGCGAAGCTAATCCGGTTGCCGATAACAAAACAGCGGATGGAAGGGCAATGAATCGGCGAATCGAATTTAAAGTGAAATAATTTTAATTAAGAGGCTGTCTCAAAAGTAATTATTCAAAAAATAAATCAACGAAAATCAGTTTAATCTGCGTAATCAGTGTTCTAGTTTTGAATAAACAAGTACTTTTGAGACACCCTCTTTAGTTGTAAATAATTTTGTTCTGAAATAATTTAATCCTAATTTTGGCTGGAAATAATCCTTTAACTTTATCCGGAGAGATAAGCAAGGAATGAAAAATTTTAGTTTAACAAACGGAGAGAACCTCGAAGACTGAAAAGTCAACGAGGATTTTTTTTATATGGACATAAAAGCAAAAATTATCGACGAAGAGGGTTTCAACAGAACCGTGACGCGTTTAGCACACGAGATATTGGAACGCAACAAAGGCTCTCAAAACGTTGTGTTGATTGGGATGCGGACGCGCGGAGAGTTTCTTGCGCAGCGTATCAAAGAAAAAATCAAAGAGATTGATCGCTCGGAACCAAGCTACGGTACTCTCGATGCGACTTTGTACCGGGACGATTTCCGCACACGACTTAAGCAGCCGGAAATTTCAGTGACTGACATAACCTTCGATGTAAATGATAAGGACATTATCCTAATAGACGATGTTCTTTATACGGGCAGAACTGTTCGTGCGGCGCTGGATGCATTGATGGATCTCGGAAGACCTAACACGATTCAACTTTGCGTTATGGTCGATCGCGGTCATCGTGAATTACCTATACGTGCGGATTTCGTCGGCAAAAATATTCCGACATCAATCAATGAAGAAATTCGAGTTCGGATGAAAGAAATAGATGATGAAGATGCGGTTTATTTAGTAAACGCACCAAGCAAAAATTAGAGAGAAGCAAAATGTCATTATCAAACAGACACTTATTGGGACTTCACGGAGTTCCGAAAGAAGATATACAACTAATCCTTGAAACCGCGAGAACATTTCGGGAAGTGCTTGAACGCCCGATCAAGAAAGTCCCTACGCTTCAAGGAAAAACGATTGTGAATTTGTTTTACGAAAATTCTACGAGGACAAGAATTTCTTTTGAGCTTGCACAAAAACGTTTGTCGGCAGACACGATAAACTTTTCAACTTCAACAAGCAGCGCAAAAAAAGGCGAAACCTTCAAAGATACGGTCCGCAACATTGAGGCAATGAAGGTAGACATGATTGTTGTTCGTCATCAATCCGCCGGAGTGCCGCAATACCTGACGCGCATTTCTAAAGCGAATATTATTAACGCGGGCGATGGTATCCACGAACATCCAACGCAAGGATTACTTGACATGTATTCGATTCGTGAGAAATTTGGAAGACTGGAAGGATTAAAAGTTTGTATAGTTGGAGACGTTGCGCACAGCCGTGTAGCATTGTCGAATATTTTTGGTTTGAAAACAATGGGCGCAGAAGTTTCCGTTTGCGGTCCAGCAACAATGATTCCGCTCGGCATCGAAACCCTCGGAGTGAAAGTTTATCATCGTATTGATGAAGCGATGGCGAAGAATGAAGTTCTGAATGTGTTGCGCATTCAGCTTGAAAGAGATGCCGGCAAACGAATACCATCGTTGAGAGAATATCATAAATTTTTCGGAATTACTTCCGAGAGAATTGAAAAGCATAATCGCGAGATTGTGATCTTGCATCCCGGTCCTATAAACAGAGGCGTAGAACTTTCATCTGAAGTTGCCGACGGACCATATCAAGTAATTTTAGATCAGGTAACAAATGGCGTAGCGGTTAGAATGGCTGTTCTCTATCTGCTTGGAACCATGCATTAACAAGAAGGTGATCAATGAAAATAATTCTTAAACAAGTACGATTGATAAATCCTGAACAGAAACTCGATGAGAAAAACGATCTTCTAATTGAAGACGGAACGATAAAAAAGGTCGGCGGATTGACGGAGACCGATTTCAAATCATCGCAAGTTCTTGAATTAGAAAACAAAATTTGTTCGCCGGGTTTTTTTGATATGCATGTTCATCTTCGCGAGCCCGGAAGAGAAGACGAAGAAACAGTTGAGACCGGAAGCAATGCCGCTGCAGCCGGTGGATTTACCGGTGTTGCGTGTTTACCCAACACGAATCCCGACATCGATTCTGCCGAGGTGGTACGTTTCATAAAAGAAAAATCGAAAGATCATCTTGTTGATGTCTTTCCGATTGCAGCTGCAAGTCTCGGAAGAAAAGGAGAAGCGCTTTCTCCAATGTACGAATTGTTCGAAGCTGGTGCTGTTGCGTTTTCCGATGACGGAACCGTAATTAAAAATGCAGGCATGCTTCGGAACGCTCTTGAGTATTCTAGAAATTTCGGAACGCCGATCATCGAACATTGTGAAGACGAATCGCTTTCCGATGGAGCGATGAACGAAGGATATACGTCAACGCTACTCGGATTAGCAGGCATTCCAAATGTTGCAGAGGACATAATCGTTATGCGTGATATTATGATGGTGGAGTTTATAGGTGGAAAAATTCACATTGCTCATATAAGTTCGAAAAATTCGGTTGAGCTGGTTAGACAAGCAAAGAAGAAGGGAATTAAAGTTACTGCCGAAGCAACGCCGCATCACTTCACATTAACGGATGAATCCGTAAAAACATATGACACAAATTATAAAATGAATCCCCCTTTGCGAACTCAGGAAGATGTGGACGCAATCCGCTTAGGACTGAAAGACGGGACTATCGATTGCATAGCAAGCGATCACGCGCCGCATGCAATTGAGGAAAAAGAAATGGAATTTATTTTTGCACCTAACGGTATTCTTGGTCTCGAAACATCCGTCGGTTTAGCGATAACCGAACTGGTTCAGAAAAAAATCTTATCGTTTGCACTGTTAGTCGAAAAGTATGCGATCAATCCGAGAAAAATTTTGAATATCCCGGTTCCTCAAATAAAAGTGGGTGAGAAAGCTAATCTTTCAATAATCGATCCGAGCATGATTTGGACAGTGGACGTCTCTAAGTTCAAATCGAAATCCAAAAACTCACCGTTTGATCAACGTCTGCTTACCGGAAAATCCATAGCCGTGATCAACAATAACAAGATGTTTTACGAAGACAAATTTGTAACCATTTAGTCTAAACTATTCAGAGCTGTATATAATTCGATACAGCTCTGACGGCATTTCTCGCTGCCTCTATCCTTATCAAGTCTAGCTTTCACAATAGAATTGCACAAAAACTAAGTTTTTCAGAGTAGCCCAGCGGAAAAACTTTTGGCACTATGATTGTATTTATATCTGCAGAACATTATGGAGGACGCGATGAAAACATTAAGATTAATTTTAGCGGGAAGCATAATTTTTCTCGGATTAATTCTTACCGGATGCGATCGTTTTCATGATTCATACGATACAACCCCGCCTTCACCGCCGACAAATCTTAGAACTATTACCGGCGATAATCGTGTAGATATTTACTGGGATAAAAACCCGGAAAGAGATATTGCCGGTTATAACGTTTATTATGCTTACTCATACAACGGAAAGTACACACTGATCGGCACAACGCAGAATACTTATTTTGTTGATAACGGCGCATCGAATGGAACAACTTACTACTACGCAGTTACCGCGTTTGATTTCAACGGCAATGAAAGCGATTTAAGCAAAGATGTTATTTATGATACGCCTCGACCTGAAGGACTCAACCAGGCAATTTTCGATTACAATAAAGTTCCTAACAATGCAGGTTATAATTTTAAGAATTATTTGGTTGTTCCTTATAATGACGCGAGTGCGGATATGTTTTTCGAAAACTACAACGGACAGTATTACTTAGATGTTTGGAAGGATTCCGATATTCAGGATATGGGACAAACAACCGACATCTATGATGTTTCAACTGCACCGACTGGAGGATGGGTTCCGCTGCAGACTGGCGACAATATTAAATACACTAAAGCAATTGTCGGACACACATACGTCATCTGGACAAACGATAACCATTATGCGAAAGTAAGAATCAGCAGCATTACAAGTGACCGGATGATATTTGATTGGGCATATCAAACCGTAGAAGGCAATAGAGAATTGAAACGTGGCAACATTTCTTTTGACCGCAAGAATATGCCGACAAGGGTAATAAAGAATTACTAATTCGATGCTCCTTCTCCTGTTGATTAATAAAGCATACCCAAGCGGTATGCTTTTTTATTTCTTTTAACTATTTTGCCGAAAGCAATGGTGCGAATTACAATGTGCGGACAAAAAAATAGAAAATATTTGAACGCTCTCTTTCTGGGTTTGGGATTGTTGTTGCTTTATCCAAGCTACGGACGATCACAAGAGCGCAATGATAAAGAAGTGGTAAAAATTTTTTCGCAATTTGAAGAAGGTCTTGTAAGCGGAACGATTGATAAGTTTTCAAGTTTTTTTGCCGGCAGAAATTACATCAGTCTCCGAAACGGCTCAACGGGTTATTACAGCGCCAATCAATCGTACTACGTTATTAAAGATTATCTTAGTATTTATCAGCCGATTACATTTAAGCTCACAAATATTGTGACGGATTCCAGCACTCCGTTTGCATCGGGAGTTCTGAGATACAGCAGTAAAGGAATTAGGGGTTTTGCCATGGTATTTATTTCGCTGCAGTACGTGGATAATACATGGCGCATTTCACAGATAACTATCAATTAGATAGAATGATCAGCAAAATTACCAAACGAAACAAATTATTCATTTTTCTAGTCGCATCATTTCTGCTGATACTACTTCTCTCCGGATTACTATCTCCGCTTTTGTTGAACAACGAAAGGAAGAATTGGGATAAAACGTTAATAGATAAAATTGATTTCGTTGAAAATGCATTCTTGAAAACTTTCGATGCAAGATCAAATCGGTTGAGCAAAATTGATTCCCAGTTAAAAAATGCTCTTCATTCAAAATTTCAGAAAAATGGTTTTGATCTGAAAGCTGTATTCGATTTGTTCTCTAACTCAAAATTCCGCGACTATTCGATTCAACTTTACGACTCAACCGGAAACTTATATGCGTGGAATTCGGAAATAATTTTTTATGGGCGTGAGATTCCAAAGTTAGCAAACAACCTGAATCAAACTTTTTTCAGCGGTCACAAACTAGTAACTTTTTTAACTATCGCTGATACTGTAACACTGAACAACAGTCAATTTACAATTGTAACAAGCACGCCGGTTTATAAGCATTACACTCTTTCGGAAGAAAACAATACGATAGTAAATACTGCCGATTCCTTATCGGACGTGCTCGGCGTTGATGTTGCGATCGATTACTCGCCATTAGCGCAGCCATCGAAAGACGGGCGCAAATATTCTTTTTCCATTTTGAATAACTACCGGAATAAAATTGCCGTTGCTTCGTTCGATAAACCTTCGCTTGAAGCACAACTAAATGATGATAAGAATAATGTTTTTATTTTTCAGGGTATCTTGGCTATTCTGATTCTGTTCGTTATTGGAGTTTGGAGTTACCCCGCGCTCAAAAAAATTCCAACCAAAACGACTCGGCTAATAATAATAGTTGTCTATCTCTCCATTTTGCGTGTAGCACTTTTCATTTTCGGTTTGCCGGCATCGCTGGTCCATAATTCGCTTACAGACGCTTCCAATTTTTCTTCTGTCTTTGCTTTCGGAATGGTAAGATCCCCGCTGGAATTTACAATCACGGTAGCGTTTCTGCTGATCGGTCTGCTGATTGCGTATAAGTACGTTTTGGTTTATCTGGAAGAACAGAACACCGCGAGCAAAACCAAACTCTCATTTTTCATTTTGCTCTTTTTGATTGTTGCACCTCTATACTTGCTTTCTCTTCGCGGACTTGGCGCAGCCATGAGGAGCGTTGTCTTCGATTCCACGATTAGGTATTTCAAAGTTTTCTCTCTTATTCCCACCGCACCGATTTTCTTGATGGATCTAAATATTCTTATTCTGGCATTCTCTGTAGTTCTTTTCTTAGTGATGCTCTTAGTTCTGTTGTTTTCAAAACAGATATTTGAAGAAAAGAAAAAGAACATTCGTTTTTTCTTATTCATCTTTTTTCTAATTCAATTTTTCGGTTGGATCCTTTATGA
>JAJYMU010000355.1 GCA_021786655.1 Bacteroidota bacterium | reverse complement strand
CGACGGAAGATTTTTTATCGTTGTTACAAAAGACGGCGGTGAAACATGGAAAGAAATCCCTTCTATAAATATTCCGGCGGCATTGCCGGGTGAAGGAGCGTTCGCTGCGAGCGGTACTGCAATCTCTGTCTCCGGTAAAGATTTGGTTTGGTTCGGATGCGGCGGCTCGGATAGATCGAGAATTTATTTTTCTGAAGACAGCGGCGAAAACTGGAGAGCAGTCGAAGCACCGATCAAATCGGGCAATTCATCAAGCGGAATTTTCTCAATCTGTTTCAAAGATGATCTTAACGGCATTGCGGTTGGCGGTGATTACAAAAACGATAAGAGCACTAACGGAAATTGCACATTCAGCGACGACGGCGGCTTGAGCTGGCAAGCGATCGATAAATCTCAACCGAGCGGATTCAGATCATGCGTTGTGTGGAATGACAAATACAAGTTTTATCTTACCACGGGTACAAGCGGGAGCGATTACTCGCTCAACGATGGTAAAACGTGGACTTCAATTAATCAACATAGTTACAACAGTATCGGCATTTCTAAAAAAGACGGAAGCTGTTTTATGGTTGGCGATAACGGTGCAATTGCAAAAGTTAGAGTGAAATAATAACCCATCAAGTGCATACAAAACGTTTAAAATAAAAAAGTCCCGATCAAATCGGGACTTTCAGTTAAGTATACTTTATTCTTAGCGGATAACTTTGACTTCAGCTGCTTGAAGGCCTTTTGGACCTTGTGTAACTGAAAATTCAACTTTATCGTTTTCGTTTAAAGTCTTGTATCCATCGCCAATAATTGCCTGAAAATGTACGAATACATCTTCTCCGCCCTCTTGTGAAATGAAACCAAAACCTTTTGAACTATTGAACCATTTTACTGATCCTACTTTGCGCTCTGCCATAACAGAAGCTCCTTTACTAATTTGTTGATAATTGATTTTTGTTTACGACAGGGCTTTAAAGTCTACAGAGGGTCGAACGAATTGCGTCTACTTCTACTAATACATCTTAAAGTACTGCCATTACGGGGGTAAACATACAGGAAGTTTTATTCGAAACCTAATTTAAAAAAGAGCCGCTGGTCTTGGAATTTAACGCTTGGCGGTGCTCAATTCTAAGAAGAATTTGGTCCAGAATAAGATTTAATGACAAAATTAATGGTTGGGGAAAATGCTATTTTATTTGTGAAATAAGTTTCATTTCCTTTTCTCAAAGCAACCATATTTAATTCTTGAACCGCATATTGGAAATGTTGGAATGAAAAAAAATTCTTGTTCAAAACCAATATTAATTGCTCACCGCGGTGAGTCTTATGACGCGCCGGGAAATACAATTGCTGCAATCGATCTTGCATGGTTTCGAAACGCTGATGGCGTTGAAATAGACGTTCATTTAACGAAAGACAATGAAATTGTTGTCATTCACGATAGCAATACAAAAAGAACTTCCGGCATTTCCATGGCTGTCAAATCACGAACACTGGAAGAGCTTAAAACTGTTAACGTGGGAAGTTTCAAAGGAGAAAAATGGATTAATGAAAGGATTCCTACTTTACGGGAAGTTCTACAAACTGTACCACCGGAGAAATTTATTTTTATTGAGATAAAGTGCGGCATTGAAATAATTGACGCTCTGAAAACTGTTTTGGAAACGTCGGCTCTTAGCAATTCACAAATCAAGTTGATCGGTTTCGATTTAGCAGTAATGTCCCCACTGAAAAAAATCTTTCCTATGTTTGAAGTGTCATGGTGCAAAAGAATTAACAGAGAAAAAATTATTCTAACTCAACATGGATGGGATAGAGTTATTGCCATCGCTAAAAAAAATAATTTTGACGGTTTGAATTTATCTTACTCCAGATGTTTAACCAAAAAAGTTGTAGAAAAAATTAAATCGAACGGTCTAAAATTATATGTTTGGACAGTAAATGATCTACGGAGAGCTGATAAGTTGATCATGTACTGCGTTGATGGAATTATGTCGGATAGAACCGGCTGGCTAAGAAGTAAATTAAATTCATAAACAGACTATGTCAAAAATAATTATCGGTATTCACGGACTCGGCAACAAACCGCCCAAAGACATTCTCAAGGATTGGTGGGAGAAAAGTATTCTTGAAGGATTAAACAAATACAATTTTCCCGCACGCGATTTTGAATTCGAATTAGTTTATTGGGCGGATATTCTTTACAAAGAACCGCTTCTTCCAGAAGAGACAAACAAATTAAGCTCACTTTACTTGGCTGAAAGATACCTGCCTGAACCAATCCCCTTGCCGGAGGAACCTCCGGGATTTAGAAAAAAAGCTGCCGACTATCTTGAAAAATATTATGAAAAAATTTTGGTGAACGGAGTGATGTCGTTAAATCATCCGTCGCTGACCGATCTGTTTATTCATTTTAGCTTGCGTGATCTTGAAGCATATTATTCGTCTTCGACAATTTATTATCAAGGAATCAAACGGTTTGTAAGAGATGTTATGATCGAACGGTTGACCGACGTTTTGAATAAGCATAAGAAAAAAGAAATCTTGCTTGTTGCACATTCGATGGGGGCAATAATTGCTCACGATGTATTAACCGATCACGCGGCAGATATCAATATTGATACTCTTGTAACGATTGGGTCTCCGCTGGGACAAAAATATGTGCTCAACAAAATTACTTCGGAACAAAAAGGTAATTCGAAAAATAAATTAAAAGTGCCGGAGTGCATCGGGAGGAATTGGTATAACTTGAGCGACCTTGAAGACCAAGTCGCGTTCAACCATACACTTTCGGAAATTTATGAATGCAACTCTAAAGGATTGAAAGTGATTGATAAACTTGTGAAAAATAATTACATGATTTCGGGCAACAGGAACCCGCATAAATCTTATGGATATCTTAGAACGCGGGAGTTCGCGGAAATATTTAATGAGTTCACCACTCCCCCAAAACGCGGGCTGTTTAGCTTTCTTAAAAAAATATTTCAGTGAAAATTTTCGAAGGATAAATGAAAAACCTAATTCAAATTGCTGGAGTGATTGATAAAGAAGAAGCAGAAATGCTAATTAGAGCGGGAGTTGACTATCTTGGTTTTCCTTTGAGACTACCAGTGAACAAAGAGGATTTAACAGAAGAGGAAGCGGTTGATGTGATTGAGACAATCACACCGCCGCACCGCGCTGTGTTGATTACTTATTTAAATAATGCCGAAGAGATAATTAATTTCTGCGATAAGCTGAATGTTAAGATCGTTCAACTTCACGGAAAGATTTCTAAAGAGGAATTGGAAAAGACGAAATCATTACGACCCGATTTGGAAATAATAAAAAGTCTGGTTGTTGCCGGAAACAATTATTCCGAGTTAGAAAAATCTGTTCATGCACTTTCAAAATGGGTGGATGCATTCATCACGGATACTTTCGATCCAGCTACGGGTGCGGAAGGCGCAACGGGAAAAACACATGATTGGACGATAAGTAAAAAATTGGTTGAGATTTCTCCCAAACCGGTTATTATCGCGGGCGGACTTAATCACACAAATGTTAAGAAAGCAATTTTAGAAATACATCCCGCAGGTGTGGATGCGCACACCGGAGTTGAAACGCCAAACGGAAGAAAAGATTATACTCTGGTAAAGAAATTTGTAGAAGAATCTAAGGAAGGTTTTGCGCTAATAAGTTAAAGGTTTTTATTCATCAAGCAATTCCCGGCGTGGTTGAAAAAATCCAAAGAATTACTCTTCAATCTTTTTCGCTTTTGTGCGTTTATAAACCCTCTCTGATTCTTTTATCTTTGGTCGTTGTTTCGGCAATGGAATGCGAATCTTTTTCTTTTTTGTTTTGGTTTTTGTTTTCATTTCATACTGCTTCGTTCTGCTGCTGCAAATTGTCTAAGTTGATTTTTAATATCAAGAGTAAAGGCAGATTAATAATCTGCCTTTACTAAATTTTAGTCTTATGGGTTTGGAGTAAACTTTACAACGACATTCTTTACCGGAGAAATTGTGCGCAGGTAATCATATATCGCGCGCAAGTCCTCCCTTTTCATTCCGCCGTATAAAGTCCACGGCATCACCGAATTAAAATCTTTTGCGCCGACGGATGGAATTTGATTGCTATCCGGGTCCATCGATTTGAATCTTGCAACAAACTGTTCATTAGTCCAATTACCTATTCCCGAAACCGGATCGGGAGTTATGTTTGCCGAGCGAACGGTTCCGCTGGAAATTTGGAATGGAAATCCGCCGGCGAATGATTTTTCAATTATTGGTTGACCTTTTACCATTTGAGTGTGACAATCAAAACATGCGGCAGCGTTCACAAGATATTTTCCGTACTCAACGGAATTATTTCTGTTTGGTTCGGATGCCGGTGTGTAAGATTTGATCGGCATTGTCTTCACGATTAAGTTGAGCGGGAAGTCAAGCGATCTTTCGTGAATTGTATTTTGAATTGCCGGAAGCGAACGTATATATGCAGCGATGGAATACAAATCCTCTTTCGATAAATTATTGTAGTGCATGTACGGCATAAGCGGAAAGAGCGCAACATTGTCTTTGTTAACCCCGCAAGTGATTGCTCTAATCAGCTCGCCGTCGGTCCAATTTCCAATTCCGGCTGGAGTAATATTTTTTGCAAACAACTTTCCGGGCACACCGGCGTTCGGTTCATTGAATTCATCTCCTCCTTTTCCCCATGTGTTTTGAACAACCGGTCCGTCAAGCTTGGACCAATCCCGCGTTGAATGGCAATCAAGACAAACCGTTACATGTTTTGCCAGATACTCGCCGCGTTCAAGTCGCGCAGGAGTTACTTCAACTTTTTCATTTGAAGGCGGGTTAACTTTGGGATAAGCAGAATTGAAATAAATCAAATATGCAGTGACAACGATTGCTGCACTCCCGATTATGTATAGAAGAATTTTGAAGAACTTCTTCATTCAGTTTTTCCTTTCTTTCTTGTGAAAGATTTTTTTGTGATTAATGAAATAACCAACGTTATGCAGAACATGTATGTCTAATAACACACGTGTTATGATAACGTTCGAAAATTTCCGATTGAGTTTTCCTTTCCGGAATTAGATGGCTGAGAGTCTAACTACTGTTGTAAGCTGTTTATGATTAGGAAAGAAGTCAAGTTTTTTTTGATGTGAAACGATCAATTAAAGACAATGATGTTCCTATTCCAGTCCCTTCTGTTTCTGATGAGTTTTATACAACAGCCCGGAGATGTAAATATTTTGTGTGAAGACGTAAAAGATCGGACCTAGAACTGAGATTGGATTCATGAATGTCAGCGCTATCCAAATTGAAAATGCATTGTTCTTCTGCCCCATCGCCTGGCTTGATTCTGCGGGATAGTTTCTTTTGCCGATTAACCAACCTGAGGTAAAAAACAACGCGCACAAAAGCAGCGAAACGAAAGCTATCTGAAAAACAATTCCAAGACTACTGAGCAGTTCGGAATTTATGTAATACGATGCGTCGGATGACGCGACATAAATGTTCAGCATCCAAACATAGAAAGCAGCTTCTTTCCACTCGACAAGTTTTTTCCATACAACCGGCAAACTAAATTTTAATGATTGCGCCAGCACAAACGGAATCGAAATTGTGATTAGAACAGGAAGAAGAATTTTCCCAACGGAAATATCTAAGTGACTCTGCATCAATAGCGGAACAAGAAATGGAATTAGAACAGCAATCGTAATATTGTTTAGCAGAAGTGAGAATGTGACAAACTCAACTTTTCCTTTTGTTAGACTTGTTATGACCGGCGCGCCGATAGCTGTTGGTGCAATTGCAGTGATGAACGCTGCTTGAGCGAGACTAAGATTTATCGGTTTCAGTACGAGAAAGACAAGAATAGCAACGGCAATGGTTGCAAAAAGAATTACGAAATGAATTTTGTTAATTATCTCGCGGTTGAAACGAACATCGAGAAAAGAAAAGAACAACATTGCCATCAAAAAGTAACGGATCAGAAAAGTGTATTCATGTCCGTAAGGAAAAATTACGCCTAAAGTAAGCGCCGCAATAAGTACGAGTGTTTTCATTAACCAGAAAAATGTTTGGCAAAACTTACTAAGGAAACAGCAGTCATTCAAACAAAGTAAATTTTTATAGTTTAAACAGGAGCATTTTCCGGTATAGATTAAACCATTTATTAATTGGATAGATTTTCTTTGGGTTTCTCCGGCTTTACTTTGAAGAATGCAACCATAAAAAGTATTCCGAAGATCAAATCCATAATTCCAGAACTTAAAATCATGGTATGAATTCGATGTTGCGAAAAAAGAACGATCACGGCAATTCCATAAGAAAATTTTTCTATGATTGCCGGTATAATCATCAATTTATAACGAAGCGGATTTATTGCCAGAATGAAAAACAATATTTGCCAGCTAATCGCCACTCCCAGGAAACCATAGAAGTATTCCGGATGAGTTATTGCGGGAGGAAAATCTATGTTGATTTGTGCTTCGGAGAAATAAAGTGGCGATATTACAATCATTCCATAAACACCGGCAATTATTAAAACCCATCTGGCAAATTTCATTGCTAACCTTTTACGTTAATGTTTAGTCAAACATAGCGGACGGGTTTTTATAAGTCAATCGTTTATGTAATTTATTCCTAGCGTTTTTTAAACGTCAACTTCCCCGCTCCGGGACTGCCTACTAAAATTGTATCGCCGGCTTCAAATCTGCCCGCCAACAGTTCTGCCGAAAGAGGATTGATAAGATATTTTTGAATTGTGCGCTTTAGCGGTCGCGCGCCGTATGTTACATCGTAACCGTGTTGAAGAAGAAAATCTTTTGCGTCATTTTCTATTTCGAGCGAGATGTTTTTGTCGGCCAGCATCTTCCCTACTTTCTGAAGCTGAATATCGATTATCTTCATCAGTTCGTTTTTAAGAAGCGGTTTGAATAAAACTATTTCGTCGATGCGATTTAAAAACTCCGGACGAATTGTTGCGCGAAGCAATTCCGTTAGACTAACGCGAAGATCGCCCATAATAGTTTCGAAATTTTCTTCGTTCAACTCAGAAAGTTTTTCTTGAATAAGATGTGAACCCATGTTCGATGTCATGATGATGATTGTGTTTTTGAAATCAACAGTGCGTCCCTGGTTATCAGTGAGACGTCCGTCATCTAAAACTTGCAGTAAAATATTAAAAACATCGGGATGAGCTTTCTCAATTTCGTCAAGAAGAACAACCGAATACGGTCGTCGGCGCACCGCTTCAGTGAGTTGTCCGCCCTCATCATAACCCACATATCCTGGAGGCGCCCCGATTAACCGCGAGACCGAAAATTTTTCCATGTACTCGCTCATATCGATTCGTATCATTGCATGCTCGTCGTCGAATAGGAATTCTGCTAGTGCACGAGCGAGTTCCGTTTTCCCAACACCTGTCGTTCCGATAAAAATAAATGAACCGATAGGACGCTGCACGTCTTGTAATCCCGCGCGAGATCTTCTGATAGCATTTGCAACGGCGGCAACTGCATCGTCTTGCCCAACAACCCGTTTGTGCAGTTCCTCTTCAAGACGTAAAAGTTTGTGGCGTTCGCTTTCCAACATTTTGCTTACCGGAATGCCCGTCCATTTTGCAACGACTTCGGCGACATCTTCCGCGTCAACTTCTTCTTTCAACATCTTATTGTTTTTTTGAATTGCCGCCAGTTCTTCGCTTTCTTTTTTAATTTTTCTTTCTAGATCGTTTATAGTACCGTAACGTAATTCGGCAACTTTACCCAGGTTGCCCTCACGCTCAAATCTATCGGCTTCTGTTTTGGCGTGTTCAATTTCGCTTTTCATTGATCTAATTTTTTGAATCTTATCTTTTTCAAGCTGCCAGTGATTTTTTAAACCGGTTCTCTCCTCTTGAAGTTCGCTCAATTCTTTTTGCAATTCTTCCAGTCTTGCTATCGATTCCGAATCTTTCTCGCGTTTCAAAGCTTCGCGCTCAATTTCCAGTTGTTTTGTTTTTCTTTCGACGGCATCAAGTTCTTCCGGCATCGAGTCAATTTCAATCCTCAGTTTAGATGCAGCTTCGTCAATTAAATCAATAGCTTTGTCGGGCAAAAATCTGTCGGTAATGTATCTTGCAGAAAGCTGAACAGCAGCAACAATGGCGCCGTCCGTTATACGAACTCCATGGTGAACTTCATAGCGCTCTTTTAATCCGCGCAATATTGAAATTGAATCTTCTTCGTTAGGTTCTTGAACTAGCACCGGCTGAAATCTTCTTTCTAGCGCGGCATCCTTCTCAATATATTTTCTGAATTCATCAAGTGTTGTGGCGCCGATTGCATGTAGCTCTCCGCGAGCGAGCGTGGGTTTTAAAATATTCGCAGCGTCCATAGAACCTTCGGTTTTTCCGGCACCAACCAAAAGATGGAGTTCGTCTATAAATAAAATAATTTCTCCTTCGGATTCCTGAACTTCTTTCACAACCGCCTTTAGCCGTTCTTCAAATTGTCCGCGGAATTGCGTGCCTGCAACAAGAGCTCCCATATCAAGTGCGACAATTCTTTTTGTCTTTAGAGTTTCCGGAATGTCTCCGGCAACAATGCGGTGTGCGATGCCTTCTGCAATAGCTGTTTTACCCACACCTGGCTCGCCGATGAGAACGGGGTTATTTTTTGTTCGACGTGAAAGTACCTGCAACACTCTCCTTATTTCTTCATCACGCCCAATAACCGGATCCAGTTTATTTGATCTTGCGAGTTCGTTAAGGTCGCGTCCGTATTTTTGCAATGCTTGATATGTCTCTTCCGGATTCTGTGAAGTGACGCGCTGCGTTCCGCGGATATCTTTCAACGCGGAGAGAATAATGTTCTTGTTTATTCCGTTCTCTTTCAAAAGTTTTCCAGCAGCACCGGAGTCCTCCGTGAGAGCAATAAGAATGTGTTCCGTCGATACATATTCGTCTTTAAGTGCTTTTGCCTCTTCTGCAGAATTATCAAATAGTTTTGAAGTGTTTATGGATAGCTGTTGATTTCCAATTCCAGATCCGGTGACCTTGGGCAATTTTTCCAGCAGCTCTCCAATTTTAATTTTCATCTGATTTATATTTCCGCCGGATTTTTGAATAATAGAAACCGCCACGCTGGATGAGTCCTGAAGCATTGCAGCAAGCATGTGCTCGGGTTCAACTATCTGGTTATTATAATTCTGCGCGATCTCAATTGCGTTCTGTATCGATTCTTGAGCTTTCACGGTAAACTTGTTGAGATTAAATGCCATACTGTTCCGCCGTCAATTTTATAAGCGCAAATTTACAATTCGTACAAAAAAGATTCTTAAAAAATTTCGTTTGTGAAATTTGAAGATAAAACCCGCTTAAATTTTTCTGTTATTACAGGGTGTTAAAAAGGATTGCCTCGAACCCTATGTTGTTGTTGTAAAATGGATTTCAATAATGTATTTTACATAAAAGCAAAAAATTAAAGAACAGTCTTTGAGCATATTGAATTTAGAAAAACAGATAGAGTATTGGAAAACGACAACTTTAGCGGATTTTGAAACTGCAGAGCTTTTGATAAACAATAATAAGTTGGTTCACGGCCTGTTCTTCTGCCATTTAATAATTGAAAAATTATTAAAGGCAAATTTTGTTAAGAGCACTAAAAGTTTAGCTCCTAAAACACATGATCTGATCTACCTGATGAAAAAGACTAATTTAGTTTTCACTGAAAAACATAAACGAACTTTAATAACACTAATGGGGTACCTTATCGAAGGCAGATATCCTGATAATTTTCTTGCAACTCCATCTAAAGAGGTAGCAAATGGATATTTGAATCAGACAAAGGAATTACTTGATTGGCTAGTACAGAAATTATAAATATTATTAAAGATTATTTGCATGAGCTGTCGGGAAAAGGAATTTATATTTCAAGGTCATTTCTTTTCGGCAGCCAAGCAAATAATACTGCAACTGAAGAAAGTGATATTGATTTGATGTTAGTGTCACCGTTATTTGATGAGGACACAGATCAATATTTGCCGGATATTTGGTTATCTGCCACACGCACAAGTTATAGAATTGAGCCGATTATCGTTGGAGAAAAAAGATTCCAGACTGATGATATGTCTCCTATTATTGCCGTGGTTAAAGAACAAGGAATTGAAATAGTCGCTTAATACTTATATTGATTCTGTTTCTTTAAGTAACATAAAAAGGTCAGAATTCGGGCAGCTTAAATTTCATTGTCACTTCGCCGGTCTCCCGGTTTACCGTTATTCCTTGCCCTTCTGCAATTAATTCCTTGCTAGTAGCCATTTTAAAAAGTCCGTTCAGAAATTGCATTCCCTGGTTTAATGTAGTTTCAATTTCCTGAGGTATTGGTTGCCTATGAGATTTTTCCGTTTGTTCATTCGGTGTGGATTCGGATATTTTTATTGATGCCGATATGGCGGCGTCTATATTTTCGAATGCGTCTTCAAGCTGTACCGGTTCATTCAGTCCGCCTGCTTCGTGCATAATCTCTTCTGCAGTTCCATCAACAGGTTCTTCAACTTCTATTGAAGGCGATTCGACCGGTTGAATCATTTTTTGAACATGCTCAATAAACGTAGACCTTCCTTTAGCGGCAAAATCGACTTCCTCTGTTAGGTTGTTGTTATTTAAAACAGCGCTGAATAAAGCTTCCTTAACAACAATTCCATTCGCGATATTATGTTCAATGCTATTAAGGGCGATCATATTAACCGCCGTTAGCTTGGGATTTTTTTGACCGATACGATTTATTCGTCCGATCCTCTGATTCTTTTTCGCCGGGTTCCAGGGTAAATCGAAATTGATAACAGTATCTGCAAACTGCAAATTTAATCCTATTCCGCCGGCTTCAGTGGAAAGAAACACAAGAGTATCCGGGTTATTTGCAAATTCACCAATCAGCAAATCTCTTTTTTTTACCGGTACGTCGCCTGAAAGAGTAACGTACTGAATCCCGTTCGATCTCAACATCCTGCCTATTAAATGCAGCATCGTCTTCCATTCGGAAAAAATAATTACTTTTCTTTTCCGGTCTTTGATATTTAACTTCTCTAATAAAATAGTTTCCAGCTCTACCAACTTTGGCGAATGGTTTGTTTCCTTATCTATCAAAAAAGTTGAATCGCATACCATGCGCATATTGGTCAGTATTTGCTGGATGCGCTGCATGTCGTAAACGGTTTTATGTTTCTTGTGCAAAATGGGCGCAAGCGCTCTTGCAAATCCGGAATGAATTTCTGCCTGTGCGGGATGCAGTTCAACAGGAACCACAACTTCCTGTACCGCAGGCAGTTCTTTCAAGACATCCGTTTTCTCTCTTCTTATAACATAGTCGGATAATTTATTTTTGAGTTCCTGCAAATTGTAGTAGCCGGTTATCTGGTTCTTCTTCGTCTTATCGAAGCAACAGTGGTTCATCGAAAATTCCCACTGCGGAGCCAGAACTTCGGGATCGATAAAATTCATTATCGAGTATAAATCCAAAAGATTATTTTCAAGCGGAGTTCCTGTAATTACCAAAGAATGTTTTTTAGGAATTGATTTTACCGCCGAGGAAGTTTTCGTATCGTAGTTTTTTATTTTCTGCGCCTCGTCAAGAACTATCATATCGGGAGGGTATTGACGAATCACGGTTATATCGCGCATTACCGCTTCGTAGTTGGCAATGATAAAAAACTCTCCAGCGCTTTTATAAAGTGAATGTCTTTCATTTCGTATACCTTCAACTATAATTGCCTTTTCGTTTGTATAGCGTTCTATTTCCTTTTTCCACTGGTATTTTAAGGATGCCGGACAAACAATTAATGTCTTGTTTATTCCGTAAATATCTTTTTTCAAAACTGCTACTGCAATTGCCTGAAGCGTTTTGCCCAACCCCATTTCGTCGGCAATAATATTTCCTTTTTTGAATAAAGAAAATAAAATACTCTCCTTTTGATAGTCGAAAAGTCTGGCTTTGATTTTTGAAAAATCCGGAGTTACCTTGTTGCGTAGTTGATTAAGCGATTGATTCTCAAAATATTTATCTATCTTTTCAATTACTTCAGGGCGGATTAAAATGGA
>JAJYMU010000089.1 GCA_021786655.1 Bacteroidota bacterium | reverse complement strand
AAAGTTGGAATTTGAAGAACAAATGGGGAACGAAGTCTATCTACATTTCAATGTTGAGGGCAAAAGCTGCATTGCGAGAATGCGCCCGGATGCGCAATACAAAATCGGTGACGAAATCAATGTGGGTTTCAACAATTCCGCGGTTCTGTTTTTTGATAACACTACCGCGGAGAGAATCTGTTAATCTTCAAAATAAACCCGCTTTGAAAAATTAATTTCTAACTAACCCATTCCTCTGTATCTGAATCTCTCCTCGTCAGCCATTGTCAGATTTTTGGAGAAAGTTAATCTCTAACTTTGCAAAAAAAAATGTTGGCACTTATTAATAAAGTCAATATTATTCATCCTAAATAATGACTTAGTAGAAAATCCATGCACGAACTCGGAATTGCGCAGAACATAATCGAGATTGTTCAAGATCAGACCAAAAATTTCTCCAATCGAAAAATTAAAAACGTTTTTGTTAAAGTTGGAAAACTTACTAACGTGCTGAATGATTCCCTTCTGTTCGGCTACGATGCACTTATCATTGGAACCAACCTTGAAGGCTCCAAACTAAGCATCGAAACCGTGTCTGCAAAAATTCGTTGCGAAAGCTGCGGAAGCGAATCAATGATTGATGGTTTGGCATTTTATTGCGAACGTTGTCAGAGCACTTCGGTGAAACTTATCAGCGGAATGGAATTAACCGTTTCCGAAATTGAAATTGAAGATTAGTCGGAGGTAAAATGAGTGTTATAACTGTTGAGAGAAAAGTTCTTGCCAAGAATGACGTGATTGCCAACGAGAACAGATCGGCGTTCAAACGGAATAAAAATTTTGTAATCAATCTTCTCAGCTCTCCCGGCAGCGGCAAAACAAGTCTCGTTGAAAAAACAATTGAGTTCTGTAAGAGTAAAATAAAAATAGCGGTGATAGAAGGCGATGTTCAAACTGATCTGGATGCTCAGCGGATTGATAAACTTGGCGTGCCTGTCGCGCAAATCGTTACAAACGGCGGATGTCATCTGGAAGCCAACTTGGTTAAAGACGCGCTGCATTCTTTGAATACCGCCGATACGGAATTGCTGATAATTGAAAACGTCGGCAACTTGGTTTGTCCTGCCGGTTACGATCTCGGTGAGGATTTCAAAGTTGTTGTGCTGAGCGTTACGGAAGGCGACGACAAGCCGCTGAAATATCCGGCAATGTTCAGAAACGCTTCTGTGCTTGTGATAAATAAAATTGATCTGCTTCCGTATCTAAAATGTTCCATTGACGAATTGAAAAAAAATGCGCTTTCAATCAATCCATCTCTAAAAGTTTTTGAAACGTCATGCACGACCGGCAAAGGAATTGATTCCTGGTGCGGTTGGATTCAATCAAACTTGCAGAGCAAATGAATCAGCGCTTGAAAGTTGTTGTCCGGGGTGCGGTTCAAGGTGTCGGTTTCAGACCGTTCATTTATCGCTTTGCAACCGAGATGGATCTGCGAGGTTATGTTTTGAACTCAACTTCCGGCGTTATGATTGAAGTTGAAGGCGGCAAAGAAATTCTAGATAAGTTTTTGTTCAGAATTAAAAAAGAAAAGCCGCCGGCATCAATAATTATCAGCTTGGAATTTTCATTTCTTGATCCAGTCGGATTTGAAAACTTTCAAATTCTGGAATCCGATTCAAAAGAGAAAATTTCTACGCTGATACTTCCAGACATCGCTATTTGCGACGACTGCAAACGCGAAATGCTCGATCAGAACGACCGCCGCTATTTGTACCCATTTATTAATTGTACCAATTGCGGACCAAGATTTTCCATCATTGAATTTCTGCCGTATGACCGCCCGAACACATCGATGAAAAATTTTGAAATGTGCGACAATTGCAAAAGAGAATACAATGATCCGGCGAATCGGAGATTTCACGCGCAGCCAATCGCTTGTTCTGAGTGTGGACCTCACATTGAACTTTGGAACAAGCATGGCAAAGTGTTGGCGCAAAGGAATGAAGCATTTCAAAAATCGGTCGAATTGATTCGGGAAGGGAAGATTATTGCTCTCAAAGGTCTCGGTGGATTTCAGTTAGTTGTTGACGCACAGAACACTAACGCGGTTCAGAGACTACGTAAACGAAAGAGAAGGGAAGAGAAACCATTTGCGTTAATGTTTCCAACGCTGAACGAAGTTAAGAAGGTTTGCGAAGTCTCCAAGTTTGAAGAGCGGCTGCTTCAATCATCGGAATCCCCGATTGTATTGCTCAAGAAGATTAAACAACAAACTAAATCCAACGGAAGAGAAATTTCCGAATCGGTTGCACCTAACAATCCTTATCTAGGAGTAATGCTTCCGTACACGCCGCTGCATCTGCTTCTGTTTCGAGAATTGAATTTTCCGATCGTTGCTACGAGCGCAAACATTTCTGAAGAACCGATTGTGATTGACGAACACGAAGCACTGAAAAAACTTTCAGGTATTGCGGATTATTATCTCGTTCATAACCGTCCTATCGTTAGACATGTTGACGATTCGATAGTTCGAATTGTGCGAGATAGAGAAATGGTTATGCGCCGCGCACGAGGTTACGCGCCGCTTCCTGTTACGATTAACATGCATCACGAAGAGAGCGGAACAAAAAATATTTTAGCCGTCGGCGGACATTTGAAAAACACTGTTGCGCTTCTGGTCGGTAAAAATATTTTCACGAGCCAGCATATTGGCGACCTTTCAACCGCCGAGTCGTTCAACACTTTTGAGAAAGTTATTCGCGACTTCCAGACATTATACGAATCTTCGGATTTTGTTGCGGCGTGTGATCTACATCCCGATTACGTCTCGACAAAGTTTGCAAAAGAAAAATTTAACGATGTAATTCAGATTCAGCATCACGAAGCACATATTGCGGCGTGCAGAATGGAAAATCAAGTTGAAGGCTACGCGCTCGGCGTTTCATGGGACGGTACCGGATACGGTTACGACGGAACAATTTGGGGCGGCGAATTTTTTATCACAAATGATCAAGGTGATTATCAACATTTTGCGCAATTCAAAAAATTTCATTTGCCTGGAGGCGAGCTTGCCATTAAAGAACCGCGACGTTCGGCAATCGGAATTCTGTATGAAATTTTCAGAGACAATCTGTTTGACCAAGACATTGAATTGGTTAACCAATTTTCAGCTCAAGAATTAAAATTGATTCGTCAGATGCTGGAGAAGAAAATAAACTCGCCGCTCACATCGAGCGTTGGACGACTGTTTGACGGCGTTGCGTCGCTACTGGGAATCAAACAAAAGCTAAATTACGAAGGTCAAGCCGCAATGATGTTGGAATTTTCTGCAGATGAAAACGAGTTGGTTTCTTATCCTTTTGAAATAGCCGATGCAGAACCATTACTGATTGACTGGCGACCGATCATCAAAGAAATTATGTCTGATTGTGGAAAAAACAGTGTCGGAAAGATTTCCGCGCGTTTCCACAATACATTGGCAGAAATTATTCTTGAAGTAGCCAAACGAAGCAAACTTAATAAAGTGGTTTTAAGCGGCGGATGTTTTCAAAATGCATTTTTGCTTAACCGCACGATTGAGAAACTACAGGAAAATAATTTCAGTGTTTATTGGCACCAAAGAATTCCACCCAACGACGGCGGAATTGCTGTCGGACAAATTGCGCTGGCATTAAATCGTTTGTCCAAAGAGAAAAGTTTTTACAGTTCAGAGAAAATTAAAGGGAGTTAAAAATGTGTTTGGCAATCCCGGGTAAAATAATTTCGATAGATAATTCCAATCCGGAATTAAAAATGGCAAAAGTCGATTTTGCAGGAGTTATGAAAAATGTCTGCATCGAATGGCTGCCGGATGTCCAGACGGGCGAATATGTGTTGGTCCATGTCGGATTCGCTTTGAACAAGATCGATGTTGAAGATGCAGAAAAAACTTTGGCGGATTTACGCGCCATGGGCGACTTGCCGGAAGTCGAGTGAAATTCGTTACGAAAATAATTACATCAATAAGTTGAGAATGAAATGCGTTTCATAGATGAATACCGCGATGCGGTTACGATAAAAGCAATTTCCATGCAATTGAAAGCCGTCACGAAAAAACCGTGGGTCATAATGGAAATATGCGGCGGACAAACTCACACGATCATAAAATACAACATCGAAGAATTTCTTCCTCCGCAAATAACCATCGTGCACGGTCCCGGCTGCCCGGTGTGCGTAACGCCTCTTGAAATGATCGACAAGGCGATCAACATTGCATCGCGTGCAGATGTAATATTCACATCATTCGGAGATATGCTGCGCGTTCCCGGTTCTAAAGATGATCTTTTAACCGTGAAAGCAAACGGCGGCGATGTGCGAATGGTTTATTCACCGCTTGATTCGGTAAATCTTGCCGAGAAAAATCCGGAGAAGAAAATTGTTTTCTTCGGAGTAGGTTTTGAAACGACAGCGCCGGCAAATGCAATGGCGATTAAAGAAGCTGCGCGGCGAGGATTGAAAAATTTTTCAATTCTCTGTTCACAAGTTTTAGTACCGCCGGCAATCGAAGCGCTGTTGTCATCGGAGAATTCTCGTGTGCAAGGATTCTTAGCAGCCGGACATGTATGCACCGTGATGGGTTTTCACGAATACATTCCATTGGTGGAAAAGTTTAACGTGCCGATTGTCGTAACCGGTTTTGAACCCGCCGACATTTTACAAGGAATCTTGATGACCGTTTCGCAACTTGAGCAAAACAAATGTGAAGTTGAAAATCAGTATAGCCGTGTTGTGAAGAAAGAAGGAAACGCCGCCGCACAAAATTTATTGAAAGATGTTTTTGAAACCATCGATAGAAAGTGGCGCGGCATCGGAACGATTCCTAAGAGCGGTTACAGAATTAGAGAAAAATATTCTTTGTACGATGCAGAAAAAGTTTTTGATGTCGGTGAGATTTCCGCAAATGAATCGCCGCTTTGCATCGCCGGAGAAATTCTTCAAGGGTACAAGAAACCGTTTGAATGTTCCGCATTCGGAAAAGAATGCACACCGGAACATCCTGTCGGTGCGCCGATGGTTTCTTCCGAAGGCGCGTGCTCGGCATATTATCGATTCAAGAAAAATGAATTGACGGTGTGAAGATGAACGAAACAAAAATCGATTTCTCACAAGGTTTAGCTTGCCCGATTCCCAAATCGGAATATGATAAAGTTCTTCTTGCACACGGCGGCGGCGGAACTCTTTCCGATAAATTAATCGGCAAAATGTTCATCTCACAATTTGGAAACGAGTTTCTTAATCTTCAACATGACGGCGCAATGTTTAGCATTGGCAGTGAACGCGTTGCATTTTCAACAGATACTTACGTGGTTAGACCGATATTTTTCCCCGGCGGAGACATAGGCGAGCTTGCGGTAAATGGAACGGTAAATGATCTTGCGATGTGCGGCGCGAGACCGCTTTACATTTCAGTCGGCTTTGTAATCGAAGAAGGGCTCTCGCTTGATGAACTGTGGCGGATTGTTCTATCAATGAAACGTGCCGCCGAAAATGCTGGTGTGCAAATTGTAACCGGCGATACAAAAGTTGTTGACCGCGGCAAAGGAGATAAAATTTTTATCAATACTTCAGGCATCGGAATAATTCCAAACGGGAGAAATGTTTCTCCGAAACGCTGCATGGTCGGTGATAAAATTATTCTCAGCGGAAAAATTGCTGAACATGGAATGGCGATCATGTCCGCAAGAGAAGAACTTGAATTCGAAACGCAAATAAAAAGTGATACCGCAGCATTGAACGGTCTCGTTGAAAAAATGTTTTTGGTTGATAACGACATTCACGTTTTGCGAGACCCGACACGCGGCGGATTGTCAAGCACACTGAACGAGATCGCTGCCTCATCCGACGCCGGAATATTGATCGATGAAACAGCGATACCAATTTCCGAAGAAGTGAAAGCCGCCGCGGAAATTTTAGGGCTCGATCCGCTCTATATTGCCAACGAAGGAAAATTAATTGCAATCGTCGGTTCAGACAAAGCCGGCGCAATCTTATCTGAAATGAAAAAACATCCGTTGGGCAAAGATGCCGCGATAATCGGCGAAGTGACGGAAACGAACAGCGGCAGAGTGATAATGAAAACATCCATCGGCAGCAAAAGAATTGTTGATATGATTTCCGGAGAACAACTGCCGCGCATATGTTAAATACAACCGGTACAGATTGACATCAATTTAAATTCATAAATAATTATTTGGAGTAAACATGATAAACGCTTCTAAATATTTAGCGATTGTTCTTGCGATTTCTTGTGCTGCGACTTTTGCGCAGCCAGATGTAGTTAAAAAAGATTCTGTAATTTCTTCGATGGTCCGAGAAGTTTCTTCCTCAAATTTGGAAAGCAACATTCGTAAGCTTGTAAGCTTCGGAACCCGCCATTCGTTAAGTCAAAGAAAAAGTGAAACGACCGGTATTGGCGCCGCGTGCATGTGGGTGAAATCGGAATTTGATAAGTATGCTGAAAATTCCAACGGAAGATTGACAGCCGTGCTCGATTCATTTGTAGTGGAACCAGACGGCAGAAGAATCATCAGAAAAGTGTTGATGACAAATGTCATGGCAACTTTGAAAGGTTCCGATCCAAACGACAATAGAATTTTCATCGTAAGCGGGCATCTGGATTCCCGCGCTAGCGAGGCAAACGATTCTGTTTCAGCCGCGCCCGGCGCCGATGACGATGGCTCCGGCGTTGCTGCGGTTCTGGAACTTGCAAGGGTCATGAGCAAACATTCTTTTCCGGCAACAATAATTTTTGTTGCTGTCAGTGGAGAGGAACAAGGATTGTTTGGTTCGACGCACCTCGCTAAAAAAGCCAAAGATCAAAACTGGAATGTAGTTGCCATGCTGAATAACGATATGATCGGAAACAGTTATTCCGGTCAAACTTTTTTAAAAGACAATATTGATGTTCGGGTTTTCAGCGAAGGAGTTCCTTTGTTTGAAACCGATCAGATGAAAAGTATTCGTCAATCTACAAATGCGGAGAATGACGGAATCTCGCGTCAGCTTGCAAGATATGTGAGAGAAATCAGCGAACGTTATGTTGATCAGCTAAACGTAAAACTTGTTTACCGGAACGATAGATTTTTGCGTGGCGGTGATCACACACCTTTTAATCGGCAAGGTTTTGCTGCTGTGCGTTTTTGTGAGATGAATGAAGAGTACGATCACCAGCATCAGAATGTCCGTAAGGAAAACGGAATGCAGTACGGCGATCTTCCTGAGTTTGTTGATTATGAGTATGCAAGAAAAATTACATGCGCTAATCTTGCAACTTTGGCAAACCTGGCTATGGCTCCAGCAGTTCCACAAAAAGTTGGAGTGCTGGTTAAGGAACTTACAAATGAAACAACTTTGAAATGGAATGCGCCTGAAGGAAGGACACCAAAAGGATATTATGTTATGATGCGTGAAACGGATCAGCCGGTTTGGCAAAAGAAGTTTTATACCGAAAACACAGAAATCACTTTGCCGTATTCGAAAGATAATTTTTTCTTTGCAGTTCAATCCGTTGATGATAGCGGTCATGAGAGCTTGCCCGTGTGGCCGGTTCCTGTTAGATAAATTTTTATAGAACTTGGATAACACTGATTGAGCTGATAAAGGCGGATTAATCGGCGTAAATCTGTTTGATCAGATTTTATCTGCGTTCTATTTTTTTAATTTATCCTTAAAAACCTTTTCAAACTTTTCGATCTTCGGCGTTATTACAAAAGTGCAGTATGGCTGACTGCCGTGCCGGTTGTAATAATCTTGATGATAATCTTCCGCCTTGTAAAAATTCTTGAACGGACTGATTTCCGTTACAATCGGATCCTTCCAGATTTTTTCCGCTTCAAGTTTCTGTTTGTATTCTTCCGCTAACTTTTTTTGTTCGTCGTTGTGATAGAAAATAACCGACCGGTACTGCGTACCAACATCCGCGCCTTGACGGTTCATTGTAGTCGGGTCGTGGGTTTTCCAGAAAACTTCAAGAAGTTCTTTGAAAGAAATTATTTTCGGATCAAAAAATATTTGCGTTGCCTCAGCATGTCCCGTCTTGCCGGTACATACTGCGTCGTAAGTCGGATTGGGAACGGTTCCGCCGCTGTAGCCGCTTTCGACTTTTGCTACGCCGTTCAATCTTTGGAAAACCGCTTCGGTGCACCAGAAACATCCTTCGCCGAATGTTGCAACCTGATATTTAGTTGTATCTATCATTTGAACCTCTTGCTTTGTTTGCGCATTGTTGGACTGCAAATTGCAGCCGATGAAAATTGACGGAAGCAGAAACAGAAAAAGTGTAAAAAATTTTTTAGCGAGCATCATCTCACCTTTGATTTTATTAAGCCAAAACGTCCTATTAATAACTAAACAAATTTTATTTTTAAAAAATTCCAGTTACTTTTTGCTAAAGATTTGTTAGATTGAACCACAGCCAAAACCAATTCGCTTCTTGTTAAGACGGTTAAATTTATTAATCCTTACAAGGGGGTGCGTGTGAAAAAATTCCTTATTCTTTTCGTAATGTTGTTTTGCATCACTTTGATGAACGTGACAACTTTGGGACAACGTGCTAATCATTTAGTTATTAGCGAAGTAAGATATGGCACAACTTCAAGTGTAAACGACGAGTTTGTTGAGCTTTATAATCCCACGAATGCTTCCATTGCTGTAAGCGCAACAACTCTTTATCTAAAAAAAATTGCAAGCACAGGTGCCATAACTGGTATTACTCTTACTATTAATACTGCGAGCGTTCCTGCTCACGGCTTTTTCTTGATTGGTCAGACAGGGACTACGGGACTTCCTACTGGAGGCCTTGACGCAACATACTCAACTTCAAGTGCTTTAATTGCGAATGGCGGAGTCTTTATCACATCGACTAGTGCCAACACGATTAACTCTAATTTTATAGATGGTGTTACATGGGGTACGGCAGTACAACCCTCTGGTTGGGGTGAAGGTACGAACGCGAGCGATCCAGGGAATGACAAATCGATCGAAAGAAAAGCTAGAGTTGGTTCCACTGAAGCAACTATGGCAGCATCTGGCTCCGATGTAACCAATGGCAGCAGTTTTGATTCAAATAACAACTCAAGTGATTTTGTTGTACAATCTACACCTGTTTTGCAGAATTCTGGTTCAAGTTCGGAAGTGCCATCTTCCAGTGAAACACAATCAATCGGAGGGTCAACGGGCAACAATTATTTCATTGTTGGCGATGGGACAAACAGTTATCAAGTTAATATAAATATCACTTCTTCAGGTAGTGGTGGAAACACATCGGTTACAGCACACACAGGGGCCACTTCAGCAAATAGTAGTGAACTTTCCGGGAAAAAAATAATTGACCTTTACTATACACTCTCCTCATCCGCGTCAGGTATTACCTCAACCATAGAATTAGACTACATGAAATCGCAGTATGATGCCATCAGCAGTCCGGTTCTTGCCGAAGCAAATATGTTTTTGGCGCGTCGGTCAGGCACTAATACATATGAAAACTTTTCACGAGGTGCAGGCTCTTCGGTAAGCTCAGCAACAGCAAATGGGATGGTTCAGGCAACTGGAGCCACATCATTTTCAGATTGGTTTATATCTGCTGATAATACCGCTCCTCTTCCGGTTGAATTAACATCTTTCGCTTCAAGCGTTAGCGACAATGAAGTTACGCTCAAATGGTCAACTGCAACGGAAGTGAACAATTACGGATTTGAGATTCTTCGCTCCGCTCAGAATGACAATTGGGAGAAAATTGGTTTTGTTCAGGGAAACGGAAACAGTAACTCTCCAAAAAATTATACATTCACAGATGAACCGACCGGCGGGAAAGAATTTCAATATAGGCTTAAGCAAATTGATTTCAATGGCGTGTTTGAATATTCTGGAATTACAACGGCAGTTTTAGAAAATGTAAGTGAGTTCAAACTCGATCAAAACTATCCTAATCCTTTCAATCCTATAACAAGGATAAGTTACACACTACCGGTTAGAACAAGCGTTAAACTTCGTGTGTACGATCTTCTTGCACAGGTAATTGCGGAACTGGTGAATGGTATTCAAGAAACCGGACGCTACGAGGTAACTTTTGATGGCAGCAATTTGCCGAGCGGCGCATACTTCTATAAACTGGAAGCTGGCAGCTATATTGAAGTAAAAAAACTTTTGCTGGTAAAATAAAATTTTACCGTTACGGTTTTCAAAAGTCCCGGAATTTTCCGGGACTTTTTTATTTGTATCCATCAATAAATTAAAATGTTATTTTTGTCCTAGCATTTTGGTACATAATTACGGCAGCCAATGAGAAAAACGATCCTATTAAGTTTGGTTTTATTTACTGTCTCCGTTTCGGCGCAGAATCACAAGTCCGTAATCCAATCAGAAAACGAGTACTATTCAAAGCATCAAATCCAAACCGCTTTCAAAGTGGAAAGCAGTTCATCATTTTCCACAAAAGTATTAGGTCATTCTATTCTTTCAAAATCAGTTTTCGGATTTCTACCCTGGTGGGAATATCAAGCAGGCACTTACAAAAATATTCGGTTCGATTTGCTGACACACATTGCCGTTTTTTCATTTGCCGCAGATAGCTTGGGTAATCTCAGTAATCCACCTGACTGGCCATGGACAGACCTAATGAATTCAGCAATTGATAATAATGTAAAACTAATTGCCACGATCACTAACTTCGATACACAATCAGTTCACCGAATATTGACCGACATTGGCGTGCAAAACCAACTTTTTAGTAATATTAGAAATGTCTTGATGCCGCTGGGTCTAAGCGGTGTAACGATCGATTTCGAAAACATTGCCGATAATGACTTGAAATTTGCCGTCATAAATTTTCTTACGGCACTTAGAGATTACCTTGTTAAAATTAATCCAACTGTGAATTACGAGATTTCATTTGCGACGCCGGCTGTTGGATTCAGTAATTGGAATTATTCCGCACTCATGGAAAAGTGTGACTACCTTTTTATTATGGGTTATGATTTCTACGGAAGCTGGAGTACAACAACCGGTCCTTCATCGCCGCTTACCGGAACAAATTATAATCTTACAAAATCGTTATCGGAAGATTACGGCTCCGTCGATCCGGGCAAGCTGATTTTGGGTGTGCCGTACTACGGAAATTATTGGAAAACCGATGCAGAGAATCCATATGTAGCCGTCACCCAATATGATTCAACGAAACAAAATAATAATTGGCAAAAGTTTATTTACTATCGAAATTTGTTCCCTACATACGATCAAAAAGAAAAATTAGTAGACGGCATTTCTCAAACTCCCTGGCTAAGATGGAAGGACACAACATGGAATCAGATTTGGTATGACGATAGTTTGAGTCTAGCTGCAAAGTTTGATCTGGCTATTCAGAAAAACTTGAAAGGTATCGGAATCTGGGCGCTCGGATATGATGATGGGAGAAATGAATTGTGGAATTTAATCTTTAACAAATTTGGTAATCCTTCTTCGGTTCAACAAACTGCGCAAACAAGTCCCATCGATTTTGTTTTGTATCAAAACTATCCTAATCCGTTTAATCCGAGTACAGTGATCAGCTATCAGCTTTCAGCCGCCAGCTATGTACAATTAAAAATTTATGATGCTCTTGGCAGAGAGGTAACTACTCTTGTAAACGAATATCAGCAAGCTGGCATTCATAATTCTCAATTCCTCGCCTCGCGAGATGCGAATCGAAGCGGGTCAATTAATAATTCGCAATTAGGAAGCGGTGTTTATTTTTATACGTTGACAGCCGGAAATCATGTTCAAACAAGAAAAATGGCGCTGATGAAGTAATGAATCTTTACATGCTTTTCAACATCTAATTGAAGTAATCAGGAGGTAACATGAAAAAGAATATTGGCACAACAGACCGTGTTATTCGAGTTGTTCTCGGGTTGGCAGTAATTGCTCTGGGAATTATCTACGAAAATTGGTGGGGTGCTATAGGTATAGTTCTGCTTCTCAGCGCTGCTGCTAGTCGTTGCCTGGCATACTTGCCGTTTGGAATTTCTACTTGCAAAGTAACGCCAGAAGAAAAGAAATAATTTTTGGGGATGGTCTGCGCCATCTCAC
>JAJYMU010000124.1 GCA_021786655.1 Bacteroidota bacterium | reverse complement strand
CTGCTTCACTTTCCTTCAAGCGGCCGAAACTGACCTCGAAAAATTTCGGAATGAAATCTTCTTCGCCATTTCTCTCAGCTTCCAGAAACCGGAAAAGGATGGATTCTTTTCTATTGCCGCCGATTCCCAGAATTTTTTCTTTTTCATAAAACGTTGCGGGTGATTTGAACGCGGTGGTTTGAAGCTGCCTTTCGGCAACGTCGAAAATAATTTTTTCTGCTTGCTTAAATTTTTCGTCGCTGCAGCCGACCAACTGAATATTTTTCTCTCTGAGCGTTGAATAGAATTCGTATAGGATGGAATGAAGAAGCCGTCCCATTTCAATTGCTTCGATATCTTCCGTCGGTTCTTCAATCGGTTTAATGCCGAGCACGCGTTCGGTAAAAAACTTGAACGGACATTTTGCATACGTTTCCAGCTGCGAAACCGAATATTGTCTCGCGGAAAACGATTTCAATTTTTCGGTTAGTTCGCCAAGAAATTGTTGATCGATTCCGCCATCGTCTTCTGCTAAAACATTTCCCGTGTAAGCTGAATCGCCGAATGGATCGTTGTTTCTTATCCCATCAATCTTAAGTGCGTGTGAGACTGCCGCAGTATCAAAATCGGCAAATGCTGATGTCGAATCTTCCAGCGATTCGAGTCCTTCCCGTCCGGCGTAGATTTGCAATTCTTCATTCGAAAAGATCAAATCCTTGTACTGCATTTCATCTATCCGGCTGACTTCAAATATATTTTCAAAATCTTTCAAGAATGTTGAAGCGACCGTTTCTCTGCCGGCTTCGTTCTTAAAGTATGAAAAGTACAGCCGTTTGTTCCAAGAACAAAGCGATTGATAAAATCTATACCGCTCTTCAGTCTGATGAACAAAAGATCGTTTTTTGAACGAGCGGGAGAAAAATATTTCGGGATTGTATCTGGTCGGTAAATCGCCATCGCAAAGTCCCCCGATAAAAAGATAATCGTACTTCAGTCCGCGTATTTCTTCAAGATTAGTTACCTGAACTCCATAGTTCGATTTCTCTTTCACGTTGAAACGCGCCCATCCGCAAGCGGTTCTTATCTGGTCCATAAAAAAACTCAACGAAAAATTTTTCTCGCTGCCGAATTCTTCCTCCAGCAACTGAAATATTTCCGAAACGGTTTCGATGAAATCCGTGAAAGCTCTCACGTTGCTCTCTTGCTCGGTCTCCATTTGTAAAAGTCGCAGTGGAATTTTTGACTTCACGATAAAACTTTTCATATGATCAACGAAATCCGAAATCGTCATCTTGCCGCTGAAGATTTTCAAGCTGTCAACTAACGCGGAAATATCCGACTTCGCTTTCGAGTAAGATTGGCGCTTGTCGGAGATGTCCTCATCCTCATCACCGACGTGGCCAAGATTAGCTATTGCGTCGTTTAACGTATTGATCCAGTTTTCCTTGCCCGCAACAATGTTCAGTTCCGAGGAAACCATGTAAAGGTTGGACATGTCGATGCCGGTCGTATCCACAAATTTGCTGCTGAGCGCTCTGAAAATATTTTTGAAATAGAAATCATTCTCGGCAATTTCCAAAAAGTTTACGAGCGCGGTCACCGGATTTGAATTATCGAGCGGAGTTCTATCGGTTAAATTGAACGGGAGACCAACCTTAGCAAAAACGTCCTTTACTATTGAAGAGTAATTCTGAATCAAGTTGAAGACAACACAAATTCTGCTCGGCTCAACTTTTTCGTCAACGATCAATTTCTTAACTGTCTTAGCGATCATTTCAACTTCGTCGTTTCTATCGAACGCTTCGATCTTGAAAATTTTGTCTCGGCCTTTTATTCTTTCTTTTAAATTCTTGGCGACGAAAAGTTTTTCTCTCATTAAACTTGAAAACTCGTTCATCTCCGACGGAGATTTGTCTTCTATCTTCGAGAACCCGGCTCTCTTCAGCCTTTCGTAACATTGATCAAGATGGGTAAACAGAAGTTTGTTGTGCGAGTAATAGTCAAAATTGATGAAAGTTTTCGCCGCCGGAATAATTGCAATGCGTCTTAGAATTTCAATCTCCGGGTTAGAGAACTCGCTGAATCCGTTGACAACAACTAAATTCACTTCAGGATAAATTTTCTTGAACAATTTTTGAAACGATGTTTCATCAATCATCATAAGGTCGGAATACACGTCGCCGATTTCGTACGCGTTGAGTCCCAAACATTTTTTCTGATAAATCTCGTAAATGTCCGCAATGTCCAGCGCTTTTAGTTTTTCTGATTTCTCCAATCCGTCGGCTTCTCTGCGCAAAACGTTTGGCGTTATACCGCTTCTTTTGTATTCGGAAATTACGCTGCGAATTCTATCCAGCGTGCCGAAAGGAATTTCTTCTTTATAGAGGGAGAGATAGCGCAGCTTGATTTCCGAAGCGCTCTGCTTGATGAAAACAGTTGATGCCGCTTCGCTCAACTGTTTGAAGGATTTCCATTCGCTCAAAAGTTTCGTGGAAAGCGTTCCGAGTGTTTCGATGTTCAGTCCCGATGCCGCTTTATTCGGCAGCTGCGATATAATTTCTTTCTTAAGGTTGCGAACTTTTCGGTTTGTCGGTACAATCAAAAGAAATTCGTCTGCTTCACCCAACTCAATTTTTTGATTGATCAAAAAATCAATATCAACCGAGGCAATATTTTTGCGCGTTAAAATCACTTCTTCATTAAAAGATTCTTGTAAGATTTATGAATTTGTTTTCCGAGGTCAAGGTTTAAAATTTTAACGATCTCGTTAAACCGTTTTGTTGCATCGAGTCTATCACCGGTAAACAGAGTTTCCAGTTCCAAATATTTCCCCAGACTTTTTACCGTATCAAGATGAACACGCGTGTTTTTATAAAGCCAATATTTTCTTTTTTTAACAACAACGACTTCCACATCAAAAATCTCGTTGAGATATTTTTCCGGATTTTTCGCTTTAAGCGTCATCAATTCATAATTGCTCCAGCGCTTCCCTTTCTCATCCCGAAGATATTTTATCAGCGTAAAAGTTTCATTTTCAACCCGGAGTTTCAGCAAACCTTTCTTAACTTTGTAGTAGATATCTTTTTGCTTTAATATTCCTTTATTCTCGGCGCCGATTCGTTTCAAAACAGAAATATATTTTTTATGCGAATCCACCTTTATTTTCAGCTCCAAGTTCAACGCCATATGTAAAACCTTTTTAGTGTTCTGATTGTTTAATAGTAGGAAAAGTTGTTTGCTTAGTTTGAGTAAAATTTAGTCGGTTGATTTTTAACATAATAACTGTAATCTTTAATAAGAAGGTTAGCAAAAGGAATTGTAAGATGAAAGTGTTAATGATTTTTCTGCTTTTACTGCCGTTTGGATTTATGAGCGCTCAAAAAATTGGAGAGCTTGCGCCTGAAAAACCTCCGGAAATATTTCCTCCCAACAGTTGGGGAGTTGATTTGATGTTCGGTGAAGGCGGTTTCGGTCTCGGCACGTTTCTCAGAAAATCTTACTCGCAAGATATTACCGGGTTTGTCGATTTCTCGATTTCGGAATTGAAGGATGCCCGGGAAATTCAGTACATAGATTATTTCGGAAATACGTACACGCCGGACAAAGTTAACCGCTCATTTTTATTCCCGCTGAATGCCGGCGCGCAGTTCAGATTATTTTCCGAAACGCTGACCGATAATTTGCGTCCTTACATCAGCGTTGGTGTCGGACCAACATTAATCTTAACTACACCGTATGATCAGGAATTCTTTTCATCGTTCAAGCACGCAAGAGCTCATTACGCCGCCGCGGGCTATGTCGGTCTGGGCGCCAATTTCGGAATCAGCAAGACAAATCTTGTCGGTATAAATGTCAGGTACTTGTACGCTCACGTGTTTGGTGAAGGAATTGAAAACTTGACAAACCAGTTTAGAAACGATATCGGTCAGTTGTACATCACACTTAACCTCGGAATAATGTACTGACATGGCAGACTCCTTCGGCGGATTTAATAAAGAGTTGTTCGGATTTCTGAAAGACCTCGACAAAAACAATTCTGTTGCATGGTTCCACAAAAACTACGACCGTTATCAAAATTATTTGGTCAAGCCGGCAAAAAGTTTTATTACCGAGATTGCGCCTTTCTTGAACCGATTGAATCCCGCAATAAGAACCGAGCCGAAGTTTAACCAAACAATCATGCGGCTTAACAAAGATATGCGATTTGCCAAAGGCGATCCGTACCGGGCGTTTCTGTTGATTCATTTCGGAAGAATCAAACTCGATAGTGAATTTTATATTTACTTCGAACCTGCCTCGCCGGCAGGCAGGCCGAAAAGTTTTTCTATGGGAATCTTTATTAACCGTTCCGAAGAAGAGAAACTTTATTTCAGACAGAACCAGGTAAAGTTCAAGAAAGAAATCATTGAAGTTTGCAAGAAATATAAAATCAGCAATAATTATTCTCTAAGCTATCTATGGGCAGAGAACGAAGAAGTTGTTTCGAAGTTCAACGCGGAAAAACATTTTGACCTTCTTGCAAAGCATGATCTTCTGCTTCTGGAAAAGATAAAGAACCCGTCTGAAAAAATTCTCTACTCCGATGGAATTGTTATTGAGATGATAAAAATGATTTCGCAGCTTTATCCGCTCTACTGCTTCGCTATTTCTCCACAGCCGTTTAAAGAGCTGCAACGGTTTGAAGATAATTTTGGCGAAGTTATTTAATTATCTTTTCCACTTAATCGTGCAGCCGATCGTAAATGTTTCCGGCACAGAAATCTTTTTCCCCGCCAACAATTCATCAATAGCATTTCTCAGATATTTCGATTTGACCGATTTCGGGTCTTGCCAGTTGTCGTCTATCTTTCCATGGAACGCTAATTTTCTTTCCTGATCAAAAAGAAAAATTTCCGGTGTGTGAGTAGCGCCATAAGCTTTGGCAACTGCCTGAGAATCATCTCTCAGATAAGGGAAATTAAATCTCTTCGTTTGTGCGCGCTCTTTCATATGATCAAAAGAATCATCGGGATAATCTTCCACATCGTTCGAATTGATCGCCACAAGTTGAACATCATCGAAATAAATTTTTTGGATTTCAATTATTCTGTCTTCGTACGCCTGAACGTAGGGGCAATGATTACAGCTGAAAATCACAACGAGCGCTTTCTTCGATGCGAAATTTTTCAATGAATAATTGTTATCGTCTGTAGCCGGAAGGTTAAAATCCGGTGCCGTCGATCCTAATTGAAGCGTATCGGTTGCCATCGTTCCTCCTTAGGTAGAAAAATAAATCTTTCTTAATTTGTAGTAATCTTAGTTTAATTTGTATTAAACTACAACGAAAATCAATAAGGAATCATTGTGAAGACGCATCTGATTGACGAAGATTTATTCCGCCGGCTTTTCGATTATTACGAAACCATCTACGAAAAGAAGATTGACTGTTACTTTATTTCACACCGGCAAATCCCGGAACTTTTAAACGAGTTAAGTGGTCACAAAAATATTCAAACAGAAAAAATCGGCGAATCCGTTGAACGAAAAGAAATTTATTCAGTCGTTATCGGAAAAGGAAAAACTAAAGTTCTCGCTTGGTCGCAGATGCACGGCGATGAGCCGACTGCAACAGCGGCAATATTTGATCTGTTGAACTTTTTTACTGCGAACGATTCTTTTAGTGATTTGAAAGAAAGCATTTTGAATAAACTAACCTTTCATTTTATCCCGATGTTGAATCCTGACGGTGCAGAAAAATTTCAGCGGGAAAATTCTTTCAACATCGATCTAAACCGCGATGCGGCGCGCCTCCAATCGGATGAATCGCAATTGCTGTATGAATATGCCGAAAAGATTCAGCCGGATTTCGGATTCAATTTACACGATCAGAATAGTTATTACACTGCCGGAAGGACGAACAACCCTACGGCTGTTTCGCTTCTTGCGCCGCCTATGGATTACGTTAAGAGCATAAATTATGCGCGCGAAAAAAGCATGCAAGTGATAGTAGAAATATTTAACACGCTTTCAATTTTTGCACCGCAGAAGATTGCACGTTACAAAGATGATCACGAGCCGCGTTCGTTCGGAGATAATTTTGCAAAAAAAGGAATCAGCACAATTTTAATTGAGTCCGGCTTTTACAAAGACGATCACAATAAAGATTTTGTTAGGAAGTTAAATTTTATTGCGATGCTTGCTGCGTTTCAGTCGATCGCTGAAAAGGATTATGAAAAGTTAAACTACACTGTCTACTTTGAGATCCCGGAGAACAATGAACTCTTGTTTGATCTTCTGCTGAGAAATTTAACTCTTAATCATAACGGAAGAAATTTTACGGTTGATATCGGCATCAAGCGTACAAAAAAGCTGGATGCTCAGACAAAAAAATTCTTCTATAAGAGCACAATCGCGGAAATCGGCGACTTATCATTTTTTTACGGAATTGAAGAATATGATTTTCGCGGATACGAAATAATAGCCGACAAGCTGCTATCGGTAGATGACGATGCCGATTTCAGATTATCACGAAACGGCATTACTGAGTTTGAAATCAAAAACGGATTCTTGAACAAATATGTCGGCTAGATTCGAATACTAATTGAATCGATATTTACTTAATTTTCATTTGTTAAAACTCCTTCTTTGAAAGACAACCGCGCTTATGCGAGCTATCACTAATAAATTATCCAACGAAGAACTCCAGCAACGTTACCGCGAGTTCGAAAAAGAAGCCGTCCCTCATATGGATGCGGTTTATAATTTTGCGCTGCGAATGACCGGCGACGAAGACGATGCGGATGATTTGGTACAGGAGACTTTCCTAAAAGCTTTCCGTTTCTTCGATAAATTTGAAAAAGGCACCAACTGTAAAGCATGGCTGTTCAGAATTCTAAAAAATTCCTACATAAACGATTACCGCAAGCAAACCAAAGAACCGGATAAGGTTGATTATGAAGATGTTCAGAATTTTTATGAGAACATAAAATCCGATCAAGTTGAAATGCAGCATTATGAACAAGACGCATTTACAAATTTGTTGGATGACGAAATTTCCAGTGCTATAACCGATTTACCTGAGGACTTCAGAACCGTGATCATTCTAAGCGATATAGAAGGTTTTACTTATGAAGAGATTGCCGACTTTGTGGATATTCCGGTCGGCACCGTTCGTTCGCGTTTACACAGAGCGCGCAAAATGCTTTACGCTCAACTTTACGATTACGCCAAAGACAAAGGATTCGTCGCAAAGAAAAAAACTTCCAAATAGAATTTCAGCGGGTGCAACGCAATGGAATTAGCAGAAGAAATAACTGCTTATGTTGATAATGAAGTAAAAGATTTTCCGGTTAAGTGCAGACTGGGAGAGTTGATCAAAAATGATTTTCCTATTCGGAACGAATACTTGATCCAGAAAAGAATTAAAGAACTGTTGCAACAAAGATTTGCAAACTGTACAACTCCAGATGAATTGAGAAACAAAATCCTCACAGAAATTTTTCAAGTCAAGTTTAACTGATTGGCATGTTCAACATTAAAAATATAATTGTCCCTACAGATTTCAGCAGACTTTCACAATCGGCATTTGAATATGCGTGCGACCTTGCCGAGCGAATGGATGCAACAATCCACCTCGTATATGTTCTTGAGAAAAACCCGCCATTTCTTGTTGTCAAAGGTTTGCACGTTACCGAAGAAACAGTATTGAAGTCGATGGAAGAAGAAGCACTCAAGCAATTAAATGAACTCGCAAACGAATTAAGAGAAGACTTGCCGATTAAAATTCTTCCGGTTCTAAGACACGGAATGGACTACGAGGAAATTGTTAACTACGCTAAAGAGGTTGGCGCTGAATTGATCGTTATTGCAACACACGGCAGAACCGGTTTGCTTCATAATTTGCTGGGAAGCGTGGCGGAAAAAGTGATCAGATACGCCAAATGCCCCGTTTTAGTTATCAATCCTCCCGATGAAGATGCGTAACCTAATTTGATTCTCATAGCCCAATTCTTTAGGTTTGGAACGCAAAAAAATTAACAAAGAAGGCAGGTGAAAAACATTGGTAGGCATTACCGTTCAAGAGAACGAGAATATTGACAAAGCGTTAAAACGTTTTAAGAAAAAATATGAGCGTTCCGGTATTCTAAAAGAGTACAAGAAAAGAACTTCTTACACCAAGCCCTCTATCGAAAAGAGAATGGATGCAATTAAGTCGAAACGAAGAGCTTCGCGCGAACAATCCTTGCGAGATAGAAGAGGTTAATCTTGAAAAAATCCTCCGTCAAAGACGGGGGATTTTTTATTTATGGCTGTTGTGATTATTGTTCAAATAATGTTTCGTAAAATGAACTGTAATCTTTTGAAAAGCTTCATCCACATCATTTGCAAAATCCAATAGTTTCATGTCGGTAGCATTTATCACGCCGTGCGCAATCATTTTGTCGAAGTTGATAATCTCTCGCCAATAACTTTCACCGTATAAAACTATTTTCAGCGGTTTAGAAATTTTGTCGGTCTGAACTAACGTCAGCATTTCCATCAGCTCATCCATCGTTCCGAACCCTCCGGGAAAAGCAACCAAACCTTTTGCAAGATATGCGAACCAGAATTTTCTCATGAAGAAGTAATGAAATTCGAATGCTAGTGCGGGGTCAACATATTGATTTACAAATTGTTCGTAAGGTATGCTGATGTTTAAACCTATGGAATGACCTTTTGCCAGCCGAGCACCTTTGTTTGCAGCTTCCATAATACCAGGTCCGCCGCCGCTGCAGATAATAAATCGTTTGCCGTTCGACGGAAGCTTCATCGACCATTCGGTCAATTTCTTAGAAAGTTTAACCGCATCTTCATAGTACTTAGACATTTCAACTTGCTGCACGGCACGATCAAACTTTTGCTGAGCTGATGGCGACTTATCTTTTTTGGCTTCGTTCAATAACTTAAGAGAACCTTTTCTGGAATGTATTCTAGCGGAACCAAAGAAAACGACTGTGTCAACAATATGATTCTTTTCGAATCTTGATTTGGGTTCATAGAACTCCGATAAAATTCTAATTGTACGTGCATCGGCAGAATTCAGAAATTCTAAATTCTTGTATGCCTTAACTGGTTTCTTTTCTTTTTTCATAAACTCCCCGAATGAAAATTAAATTGCGTGATATTAGATAATAGATTCATAATTGAAGTGATAAGAAAGCCCCTTGTTGAAGGGGCTCGCAAAATCTATTTTTGATTTGACTGCGTTGGCGGTTTTTGTTGTGGCAGCGCCGGCGCAGTTGGTACCGCTTGCTGTCTGCCGCCTTGAATAATACTTTCCCTTTGTGCACTTGTTGTTTGACCGGGTAGGAAAAATAAATTTATTACCACAGCCAAAACCATCAGAGCGCCGCCGAGCCACCAAGTAGCTTTACTCAGGAAGTCTGCAGTTCTTCTGGTTCCGAATACTGTTCCGAATTGACCTGAACCTCCAAACGATCCGGCTAATCCGCCGCCTTTGCTTGATTGAAGAAGCACAACAATGATTAATAAAATTCCTATTAAAACCGATATAAGCATTAATAATGAGTACATTTTTATAACTCCTAATTAGAAGTAGCGAGGGAGGGATTCGAACCCCCGACACGTGGATTATGATTCCACTGCTCTAACCTACTGAGCTACCTCGCCAAAAATTTCTTATCAAATCAAAAAAACAAGTTTCAAGAATAAAATCTTAAAAACGGGGAATAAATATATAGTTTCAAGCTCCAAACTTCAAGCTTGGTTTGCAAGACAAACCGCTTACCGCAAAGTTAAATTCTAACGTTGAATTTTTGTTTAAGAAGATATACAAAAACCGGAGCCCCGATTAACGCCGTTATAGCTCCCACAGGCAATTCCGACGGCGCTACCAACGTGCGCGCAAGCGTATCTGCAAGAGTTAAGTATGCCGCTCCAATAAAAAACGATGCAGGCAAAACAACTCTGTTATCTGTTCCGAAAATTAGTCTGCAAATATGCGGAATTAATAAACCGACAAAACCAATTATTCCGCTGACTGAAACCAACGCGCCAATCATAATGCTTGTTATAACGTAAGTTATGTTTTTGACTGCAACGGTATTAACGCCAAGTTGTTTTGCTGTATCGATTCCCAGACTGAGCAGATTATACTTATTAGAATTCATTGTAAGGATAAAACTTACGATAAGAGTAACCGGCAAAACGAAAACTAAATTTTCCTTCGGCGCGATCGACAAATTTCCGATAAGCCAAAAAACGGCGGTGCGTAAAGAATCATTTAAGAGCGTCATTAAAAGTAAAATTGCCGCTGAGAAAAATGCGCCTATCATCACTCCGGTCAGCAGTAAAACATTCGGTTCAAGCTCCCCAAACCGTTTTCCCAAAACGAAGACTAAAATCATTACAAGAAAAGCGCCGGCGAAAGAAAATAGTTGTGTTCCAACCAATGATGCACCGATCACGAACGAAAGAACCGCGCCAAACGTTCCGCCGCTCGAAATGCCAAGTATGTACGGTTCGGCTAAAGGATTCATAAGTATTGCTTGAAAAACCGCGCCTGCTATAGATAAACCGCCGCCGACAGCGAGTGCAAATAGAACGCGCGGCAGTCTAATTTCCCAAATGATTTGATAATAAGTTTTGGTTGTATCGGAAGAAAAAAGTGTAGATAAAACATCGCTCAGACTCATCTTTATCGGACCCGCCCATAAACCGATTACCGCGGAAAGAAATGCAATTCCGAAAAAAATTAAGAGTTTGATTAGATAGCTTTTAAGGTTCAGTCTTTCAATTGATGCCATAGACTATCCAGCAATTCCTCGATGCCAAATTTTGTTGCAGCAGAAAAAACCAAGACCGTTCCATGGTAATTCGGAATTTTTCTGAGTTTGATTTTTTTCAACTCGGACTTTTCAACCAAATCCGCTTTCGTAAATGCCAAAAGTTTTTTCTTCTTGCTGAGAACTTTAGAATATTTTTCGAGTTCATTAACCAATGTTTTGTAATCCTTAACATAATCTTCGGAAGTTATGTCGATCATCAAGAGAAGAATTTTTGTACGCTCGATATGGCGAAGAAACTTCAATCCCAATCCTTTGCCGAGATGAGCACCTTCAATAATTCCCGGTATATCTGCAACTGTTATACTTTGATAATCTTTATAACGCACGATCCCGAGATTCGGTTCTAATGTGGTGAAAGGATAATCTGCAATTTTAGGTTTGGCTTCCGAAATAACAGAGATCAAAGTTGACTTGCCTGCGTTCGGAAATCCAACCAGACCGACATCGGCAATCAGTTTCAATTCAAGAACAACATTACTTTCTTCGCCGGGTTTGCCGGGCTCGGCAAAGCGCGGAGTTTGATTTGTCGGTGTTGCAAAGTTGGAGTTTCCTTTTCCACCTCTGCCGCCTTTTGCCGCAACAAATTCTTTCCCGTCTTTATCAAGATCGCACAGAATTTCTTCCGTCTCGGAATCTTTGATGATGGTTCCAACCGGAACTTTTATGACAATATCTTTGCCGCTCTTTCCGTCTTTGAGCGAGGAGCCGCCGCGCTCGCCGTTTTGAGCATTGTATTTTTTGTTATACCGGAAATCAAGTAAAGTTGAAAGATTGGACTCGGCAACAAAAATTATGCTGCCTCCGTTTCCACCGTTACCGCCTGCGGGACCACCTTTCGGAACATACTTCTCTCTCCGGAAAGCTACGGCTCCATCTCCGCCGTCTCCGGCTTTAATGTATATTTTAGAATAGTCTATAAACATAAAAATTACCGGTGCTCAAAAAATTCTGAAATGATTGTTATAAATGCTTCGGCTTCTTTGTTGCTGCGCGGGATGTGGCGGCTCACCAGTGTCCGATTTATTACCGATTGTGCGTCCTCAAGTTCTTTGCATTGAGATATTTCTTCAAGCGTGTTTGCAAAATCTTCGATGTCGTAATCGAAAATTGTTTCAATAATTTTTGTCATCTCTTTGCGTTCAAGAAGTTCCGCCAGATCAAGCTTCGGCAATAATGGTTGAGGTTGAACAAAATTTTCTTTCAACATGTCGAACATGGATTCACCTTCCGGTTCATTTTCTTTCTCAATCTGAATTATTCTTTCGAGCGGGGTTAATTCATCTTTGCTGACCGGAACTTCTT
>JAJYMU010000325.1 GCA_021786655.1 Bacteroidota bacterium | reverse complement strand
AGCTGTTGCGGCAGATTTGCTTTCTCTGGCTCTGCTCACACCTCCCGGAGAATTTGGGGCTGATGTAGTCGTGGGATCAACACAACGATTCGGTGTTCCGATTGGATTTGGCGGTCCACATGCAGCATATTTTGCTACAAAGGATGAGTACAAGCGACAAATTCCGGGAAGAATCATCGGCGTTTCAATCGACGCGCAAGGCAAGAGAGCGCTGCGCATGGCGCTTCAAACAAGAGAGCAGCACATTAAACGCGAACATGCAACGAGCAATATTTGTACTTCTCAAGTACTGCTGGCTATAATGGCCGGAATGTATGCTGTTTATCACGGACCAAAGGGAATTAAAGCAATCGCCGAGAGAATTCACAACCTCACGGTTATTCTAGATGAAGCGCTGAAGTCAATCGGCATTGGTCAATCAAACAAGAATTATTTTGACACTTTGAAGATCGAATTGAATTCAGCAGACGAATCGAAAAAAATTAAATCTGAAGCTTTGAGCAACGGAATCAATTTCAGATACATTGGAGAAAAAGAAATCGGGATTTCGATTTCCGAACCGGATACGACCGAAGACGTTGCGGCAATTCTAAAAATATTTTCAAAAGCGTTGAGCAAGAATTTTGATCAGCAAAAAATCTCTAAAATTTTGGGTGGTGCAGATGCAGAGTACCCGGAGAATCTCAAGAGGAAATCAAATTTCTTAACTCATCCGGTATTTAATTCCTACTATGCTGAAACCGAGATGCTTCGCTACATAAAAGGATTGGAAAGAAAGGACTTATCGTTAACTACTTCGATGATACCGCTCGGCTCTTGCACAATGAAATTAAACGCGTCGACAGAAATGTTCGGAATAAGCTGGCCGGAGTTTGCCTCGCTTCATCCATTCGCGCCGATTGATCAAGCGGAAGGATACGCGCAGATTTTCAGAGAACTCGAAATAGATTTGGCGAAGATAACCGGTTTCGATTCCGTGTCGCTCCAACCGAATTCAGGCGCACAAGGCGAATATACCGGACTGCTCGTAATCAGAGCTTACCATCATGCTTACGGAGACAAGCAGAGAAACGTAGTTTTGATTCCGTCGTCAGCTCACGGAACAAATCCGGCAAGCGCGGTAATGGCTGGAAGTAAAGTTGTGATTGTAAAATGCGATGAGAACGGAAACATCGACGTAAACGATTTGAAAGCCAAAGCCGAAGAACATAAAGAAAATCTTTCGGCGTTGATGGTAACTTATCCTTCTACGCACGGAGTATTTGAAGAAGCGATTATTGATATCTGTAAAATTATTCATGACAACGGCGGATTAGTTTATATGGACGGTGCTAACATGAATGCTCAGGTTGGACTGACAAGTCCCGCGTCGATCGGCGCCGATGTTTGTCATCTTAATCTTCACAAAACATTTGCGATACCGCACGGAGGCGGCGGACCCGGAGTGGGACCGATTGCTGTTGCAAAACATCTAACCCCGTTTCTTCCCGGACATTCGATTGTGAAAACCGGGGGCGAACAAGCAATTCATGCGGTTGCATCAGCGCCATGGGGAAGCGCAAGTGTTCTGATCATTTCGTATGCTTACATTAAAATGATGGGCGCTAAAGGATTAACACTTGCAACAAAAGCCGCAATCTTAAATGCAAATTATATCAAAGCAAGATTGGAGAAGTTTTATCCGGTGGTTTATACCGGCAAAAATAATTTTGTCGCACACGAATTAATTTTCGACTGCAGACAATTTAAAGCAACGTCTGGAGTAGAAGTGGAAGACATTTCAAAACGATTGATGGACTACGGATTTCATGCGCCAACAGTTTCGTTTCCGGTACACGGAACAATTATGGTTGAACCGACGGAAAGCGAATCGAAGTATGAACTTGATAGATTATGTGATGCCTTGATCTCCATCAAAAAAGAAATTGAAGAAATTGAAAAAGGCAATCTTGGCAAAGAAGATAATCCGTTGAAAAATTCTCCTCACACGGTTGAGCAGGTAGTAAACGATGCCTGGACTCATGCTTATACACGAGAGACGGCAGCATTCCCAACCGAACAGACGCGTGAAAATAAATTCTGGCCTACGGTAGGAAGAATCAATAACGCATACGGCGATAGAAATTTAGTCTGCAGCTGTCTGCCTATTAGTGAATACGCGGAGGAAACCGCATGACAAACGACGAGAACGTGCTTAGAAAAATTGCTGAAATTCTTTCTGAGGCAAAGACAATCGCAGTTGTTGGATTATCCGACAATCCGATGAGAACCAGCAGAGAGATCGCAGAATTTCTTGTGGAGAAAGGTTATAAAGTTGTTGGTGTAAATCCGTCGATTACAAAATCCGGAGAAATAGAAGTTTACCCGAGTCTCAAAGACATTCCTTTTGAAGTAGATATTGTTGATGTCTTTCGGCGATCGGAAACGATACCGGAATTGATTTCCGACGTTCTGGAAAAGAATCCGAAGGTTCTTTGGCTGCAGCAGGGTATAAGAAATGACTCGGCGGTTAAACCCGTTATTGAAAAAGGTATTTACACGATTCAAGACAAGTGCATTGCTGTATATTATAATCTCAGCAAACCGTTCCGTAAAAATTAAATTGCCGATTAGATGAAACTCGTTTTTTCCAAAAAATATATTTTTGGTGTACTTCTATTTACTTTTTTTGCTACGACGATAGTACTTCATGCCGGTTCATTAGACACTCTGGTTGTAAAGGGTAACCAAAAAGTAAGAATTGATTCGATAAAAATTTCCGGGAACAATGTCACTAAAGACTTTATCATTCGCCGCGAACTGACAATTAGCGAAGGCGATTCGGTTACGGAAAAAATCATCGATTATAACCGGGAAAGAATTTTCAGCTTAAGATTGTTTACGAATGTGAAAATGTTTGTTTATGAGTCCGATAAAAAAAATGTTTTGATGATTGCTGTGGATGAAAGCTGGTACATCTATCCGCTTCTATATTTTAGGTCTGAATACAATTCAATCAACTCCTCGACCGTAGGAATTAGTCTGATGTACAAAAATTTCCGCGGAAGAAATGAAACCATTTTCGCAACTGTTGGCATTGGCTATCAACCGTATTACAGGTTGGCGTATGAAAATCCCGCGCTGCTATATAATGAAGATATCGGAATTGAAATTGATCTGATGTACACGGATTTTGTGAACAAGAACGTGGAAGCCGCAAAACTTGCCGGCAGCGACTTCAAAGAAAAAATTATCGATAACAGTGTAACGCTCAGCAAACGGTTCAATCAATTCAATACGGGGTTCGTAACACTAGGATTTAATTATGTTGAAACACCCTACCCGGGTTTAGAGAAAATTACTGCCTCAGGCGGCGGAATAGACCGGGCGCCGTATGCGGGAATAAGTTACAACTATGATTCTCGCGATTTAAAACAATTTTCCGATAACGGCTTCTATGCGTTCGGTTCTATTACTCATAAAGGTTTTGGTGATGACAACATAAATTATAATGTTTTTTCGCTAGATCTCCGTGAGTACGAAAAAATTATCGGTGACCTTTCGGCAAAATGGCGGTTTGCGTACCGCTCAACTTTCGGCGGGACGGTTCCGTTTTATGATTATTCATATCTCGGTTACGAGGAAAGAGTTCGCGGCAATTTTATGCACAAACGTGAAGGGAATAGTTATCTGCTGGCATCGGTTGAAGTTAATCATCCAATTATTAAAGAGTGGGATGTAAGTTTGAAATTACCCCTGCTGCCGCGAAGTCTTACTTCGGCACGAGTTGGAGTTTACCTCGGTCTTTTTTACGATGCCGGTGCGACTTACAACAACGATCAGCATCTGTCGCTTAATCAATTTTATTCCGGTTATGGAATTGGATTTACTATTTTAGTAATACCATACAGCGCATTTAGAGTGGAATATGCAATCAACCAAGACCGACGAGGAGAATTCATCTTTGCAACCGGTTTTTCTTTCTGATGTAGAATTATATTTTTCTCAGAAAGTTTCTGAAAAGAAAATTTTGATTGATGGCGCAGAACTTCATCATATCAAATATGTAATGCGGCATAAGTCGGGAGACGAAATTTTTGTCACGGACGGCAAAGGGCAAATTTACAAAACCGAATTAACCGTGATATCGACAAAAGATCTTACATGTAGAATTTTGCAAAGGATGGAGTACCCTAATCATTTTTCTGGTATAACTTTTTGCGTTCCCCGTTTGAAAAGTCCTGAACGGTTTGAATTCGCTTTGGAAAAATCCGTTGAACTTGGAATTACAAATTTTATTGTGTTCGAATCGAAACGGACCATTGCAAAAGGAGAAAAGTTAGACCGCTGGCAAAAAGTTTTAACCTCTGCAATGAAACAGTCACTGCGTTCGTGGTTGCCGAAGATTTCTTATGCAAAAAGTCTCGATGGGATCATCAAACAAAATGGGACTAAAATTCTTTTCGACCAAAATTCCGACAAAACATTTCAATCAATTCTCAATTCTCAATTAACAATTGGCAATTGCTTTTTTATCTTCGGCCCGGAAGGAGGGTTTAATAAAGAAGAATTGAGAATTACGAATGGAGCTTACCCTGACGGGGGCTGGGAATTGCGAATTAGGTTGACTGAGAATCGTTTAAGAAGTGAGACTGCGATTGTTACTGCAGCATCAATGTTGGCTATGAATGTTTAAATCAGCTCTATAGATTTTTTAACCAGCCTTTCAAAATCTAGTTTGACCCGTTCAGCTGTTTCCATTACTTCGGCGTGTGTAAGTTTGTTCTCGGATAATCCGGCTGCCAAATTAGTGACGCATGAAATAGCGGCTACTTCCATTCCGAGCGCTGCTGCGTAAAATGCTTCGTGAACGGTTGACATGCCGACCGCATCTCCGCCGAATTTGCGAATCATTCGTATCTCAGCGGGAGTTTCGTAACTCGGTCCTTTTGTAAGCCAGTAAACACCTTCTTGCAAAGCTAACTTTTCTTCGAGTGCCGCTGCTTTTATTTTCTCGTTCAATTCTTTTGAAGGAAAGTTCAGCAGGGAATTTTTCTGATCTAAATTTGCCAAGTTGATCAATCCGGCAAGTTCTTTTTTAACGCTTATTCCATTTAGCGATGTAGCGAGCATCAAATCGCCGGGTCTTAGAATGGGACTAACACCGCCGGCGGCATTTGTTAAAATTATTTTATTGCAGTTCAGCTTTGACGCAATGAAAACGGGAAGGACGCATTGAGTAAGACTATATCCTTCATACAAATGAATTCGTCCTTGAACGATCATAAGTTTTTTATTCGCATGCTTTGAGAAGTGCAAATAACCTTGATGACCTTGAACGGTTGACTTAGGATAATTAGGAAGCGAGGCGGTTGGAATTGATTTGACCGATTCTATTTTTTGCGCAAACCCGCCGAGTCCGCTGCCGAGTATTAAACAAATTTCCGGTTCAAACGGAATCTGTTTCGATAATGCTTCGATCGTATCGCGATATTGTGCGTTAAGATTTTTCATTGGACGAGAATTCCGGCTAGAGTTGCGGTCATCAATGTTGCGATTGTTCCGCCGAGAACAGCTTTCAAACCGAGTGCGGCAATATCCTTTTTACGCGACGGCGCCATCGGACTGATACCGCCAATTTGAATTGCGATGGAAGAAAAATTTGCAAATCCGCACAGAGCATACGTTGCCATCATAATTCCTTTTTCGCTCATCAATCCGGATTTTATGATTGTCGTTAAATCCAAGTAAGCAACAAATTCATTCAGCACAACTTTTGTCCCGATCAAACTTCCAAACTGAAACGCATCGTTCCATGGAACACCGATACCAACAGCTAAGTAACGCAGCACAATTCCGAATAGTAATTGCATTGAAAGCGGCTGACCGAAATTTGCGCGGAAATAATTGTTAATGCCTACAACGTCGCCAAAACTTGTGAACAAATAATTTACCAGCGCGATCAAAGCAATAAAGGCAAGCAGCATACCTGCAACATTAAGTGCGAGAGTTAATCCATCACCGGCGCCGGTTGCAGCAGCTTCAATTACGTTTGAAGCGTTCTTCTCTACTTTTATTTTTACCGTACCGCGCGTAACGGGTTCTTCAGTTTCTGGGTAAAGAATTTTTGCAACTACCAAAGAAGCTGGTGCCGCCATAGTGCTTGCAGCAAGCAGTTGAATTGCAAATTTGATTTGCGCTTGTTGTAGCGCAATGTGATGCGCGTCTGCAAATGATTGTCCCAGCATCTGAATATAACTTGCCATAACACCGCCGGCAATCGTTGCCATTCCGCCGATCATGATGGTTAAGATTTCCGAGTTTGTCATTTTTTCAATATAAGGTCTGATAAGAAGCGGCGCTTCTGTTTGTCCCACAAAAATATTTGCGGTGTTCGAAAGCGATTCCGCTCCGCTAGTACCGAGAAGTTTTGCCATCACCCAAGCCATTCCTTTAACAACAAGCTGAAGAATGCCGAGGTAGTATAAAACCGATGTTAAGCACGAAACGAAAATGATAGTCGGTAAAACTTGAAATGCAAAAATCACTCCGAGATTTCCTTCGGCGGTATTCGAAGCCAACTTTCCAAAAACAAATTGAGCGCCTTCCATTGTAAAACCGAGCAGACTTACAATCGCTCCGCCGAGCCAATTAACAACGTCCTTAGGCCAGCCGAGAGGAAAGAACCATGCGCGCAAAGTTTCACTATGAATAATGAATATTGCGAAGATCACTTGGATAGTAACGCCGGTAGCTACAAGTTTCCAGTTGATTCGTTTTTTATTGTTCGAAAAAAGAAAAGCTATACCCAATAAAATGACTAATCCAATTATTCCCCTTAACAATGAAACTGCGGAATCCATTTTGTCCTCGGATTTATTCTGGGATGTAATGACATTTTCTGCAGCGGGCTTCGTAGCTGTCTGCAGCGCCTACAAGTACTCGTTCGGTCGAAATTACTTTTCTCTGAGTTTTATCTGCCGGATTACCACATACTACGCAGATCGCCAAAGTCTTCGTAATATATTCTGCAATCGCGAGAAGCTGCGGCATCGGTTCGAAAGGCACTCCGCGATAGTCTTGATCCAACCCAGCGATAATAACACGTTTACCTTGATTAGCTAATTTGTTGCAGACATCAACAAGATCGGCAGTAAAAAATTGCGCTTCATCGATTCCAACAACTTGAGCGTCTCCACTTAACGTTAAAATTTCTTGAGCGTTCTCAACAAGTATGGAAGGCAAAGATTGTTCGCTGTGAGAAACAATGTCGCTCGAAGAATATCTGATATCGATTCTCGGTTTAAAAATTTTCACTTCGAGCCGTGCGATTTGAGATCTTCTTAATCTTCTTATAAGTTCTTCTGTTTTACCGCTGAACATGCAGCCGGCAATAACTTCGATCCAGCCTGTGTTTCTTGGTGTTGAATGAGGTGTGAATTCCATCATGATTTCAAAAATTCCTCGCCGAATGAATAGGGAAGTAGTTCGCCTAACTTTAAAGTTTTTATTTCACCTTTTGTGTTCGTTAAGATCACATCCAAATCTTTGTCGCAGAACTCAGCTAAAACTTGTCGGCACGCGCCGCAAGGAGGCAAAAATTCGTTGGTATCGCCGGCAATCGCAATTGCTTGGAAATTTCTTTCGCCCTCGATGACAGCATGAAAGATTGCGGTTCTTTCGGCGCAGATGGTTAAGCCGTAAGATGAGTTTTCGATATTGGCGCCTTGGAATATTCCACCATTCTCAGTTAGTAAAGCGGCACCAACATAAAAGTTCGAATACTTCGGATATGCTTTTGATTTTGCTTCAACTGCTTTGCGGACTAATTCTTTTGCGTCGTACATAAAAGTTTTTTCTTTTTTTAAAGATAATTTTTTGAAAACATAAATCAAATTCGCCGGAACTAAATCATCCTTCCAACAACCACTGGTCTGCCAGTTCTTCCGTTACGTCTTCAATGAAACGTGACGGCTTCGAAAATGTCATTCCGTTGTGACGGTCGAAGATATGCATAGGATAGCAAACATAAAGATTCTGCTTCGCGCGTGTCGAAGCGACGTACATCAGCCGTCTTTCTTCCTCAAGTGTTTCAAGTTTTTCGAACGATTGACTCGAAGGGAAAAATCCATCGATTGCATGAAGAATAAAAACCGAATGCCACTCCAGACCTTTTGCAGAATGAATTGTTGAGAGCGTTAGGTATTCACGCTCTTTGTCGGTTTCGTCAATGTCAATCACGCTATCGTGCGGCGGTTCAAGCGCCATATCGGAAAGAAAACTTTCCAGACTTTTGTAATTCTGCGAAATGTTCATGAAAATATCTAAATCTTTTTTCCGCTTGTTGTAGTCGTCGTATTTTTCGATGAAGAGCGGCTCGTAGTATTTGTAAACGAGTTCGGCTTTGTCAGCCGGTAAATTATTCTTCGTATGTATTTCATGAAGAAGCGAGAAAAGATTGAAAATATTGTCGCTGTATTTTTTGGTTACTGCAGATTCCGGTTCGCCTTTAATTGAAATTTGATTCGTTGCAATTGCGTCCATAATTAATTGTGCGCGTTTTGGACCAATGCCCTCATGTAGCAGTAAAACCCGGTACCAGCTAACGTAATCGTTAGGATTGGAAGCAATGCGCAAGAAAGCGAGCATATCTTTTACGTGAGCGGTCTCGATAAATTTCATGCCGCCGAATTTCATGTAAGGTATGTTCGCTTTATTCAATTCAATTTCAAGATCGAATGAATGATATGACGAACGGAACAATACCGCAATCTCATTAAGCGGAACGCCTTCTTCCCGCAATTCCAGAATTCGTTCAACAATAAATCGCGACTGCATGTTTTCATTTGTTGCGGAAATTATTCCCGGCAGTTCGCCGCCAATCTTCCGCGTGAAAAGATGTTTTGGATATTTCTCAAATGCGTGTTCGATGATGTGATTGGAAAAATTCAGAATCTCCTGTGTGCTTCTGTAATTTTCTTCCAACGTAATAATCTTAACGTCGGCAAAGAGTTTCGGAAATTCCATTATGTTTTTGAAATTGGCTCCGCGAAACGAGTAGATGGATTGAGAGTCATCCCCAACCACCATTATGTTTTTGTTTAGCTGAGTGAGTCCTTGGATGATCTCCGCTTGCAGTTTGTTCGTATCCTGATATTCGTCAACCATTACGTATTTGATTGCAGAAAGAAAAGATTTTGTTGCCGGCGACATTTCAAAAAGAAAAGCTCGCAGATAGAGAAGCAGATCATCGTAATCGAGAAGATTATTTTTGTATTTGTACGCAGTGTAAATTTTGTGAATGTCCGTGATCTTCTCAAGATACTCTGCGAAGTGGGGGAATTCTTCTTCCAGAATATTTTCAATCGTTCGTCCGGTATTTATGCTCAGACTTATTACTTTGTTGATTGTAGTCTTGTTCGGAAATCTTTTCTTGTGTTGGGCTAGATTGAGTTGCCCGCGTATTAAGTTTATTACATCTTCGCTATCGCCCTGATCAAGAATAGTGAAACCGTTTTCAAGCTTAACAGCTTTTGCATATTTGCGCAAAGTTAAATTAGCAAACGAATGGAAAGTTCCGCCGTTAATTTTAGAACAGCGGTTATCCAGAAGGATCGTTGCACGGTCCATCATTTCTTTTGCAGCTTTGCGTGTAAATGTGAGAAGAAGAATTGAAGATGGGTCGTTTCCTAATTCTGTCAATCGTGCAACGCGGTAAACCAATGTTCTGGTCTTTCCGCTTCCGGCACCTGCAATAACAAGATACGCGCCTTCGGTTGCACTGGCAGCTTCAAACTGCGCCGGATTTAGTTGCTCTTTGTAATTAATTCTGAAATGTGATTCATCTACAGATTTGTGAGCTGAAACTTCTCGCGTTCTTTTTAATACGTACTTCTTTGCCATTAGGAACGATGTGCTTTGGGCTTTTTGAGAATTTCGGAAACTAAAATTAACTCACGAAGAGAGGAAGGACTTTTAATTTTTTGTCTAATTAAGTTTGCCCGCTCATTTATTTGCCGCTGTGTATCGTAAACTTTTGTGCGCTCTGCGAATTCTTTATCTTCTTTGGTATTATCCATTGGAGTAGGGGGTATGAACTCGGAAGTTGATTCCGGCTGTTGCATTTGTTCAAATCTAGTTCTTCTATCAGCTGTCGGAATAGCTGAGCCGGGTTGTTCATATTCTCCGCCTGTCTTGGGAATTTTAAAACCAAACATTTCAAGCAAATCTTCCGGTGAGGAAGAGGGAGAAGATTTTTGCTGATCTTCTCCTTCAGAATTTTCCGGAACATTGCCGCCGGTTCCTTGCTGTTTCTTCTTGCCAAAAACAGAACCGAACAAGAAATAAATGATGAAAAGAAAAATTATTATTTGAATCAAATTATCCATGGTTTACTTGTCTTTCTTTTCTTCCGGTTTTGCTATACTGCTTCTCATGTCTGTATCGGCTTGAACATTTCTTAAATTATAATAATCCATTACGCCGAGATTACCTTTTCTGAAAGCTTCAGCCATCGCTTTAGGAATTTCAGATTCAGCTTCAACAACTTTTGCACGCATTCGTGCGACTTCGGCGTTCATTTCCTGTTCTAATGCGACTGCTGCAGCGCGTCTCTCTTCAGCTTTCGCGCGCGCAACTTTTAGATCGGCTTCAGCTTGATTAGCTTGTAATACCGCGCCAATGTTTGTGCCTACGTCAACGTCGGCAATATCAATTGATAAAATTTCAAATGCAGTGCCGGCATCCAAACCTTTTTTAAGTACAACTTTTGAAATACTGTCGGGTGTTTCCAAAACATCTTTGTGAGAGTTGCTTGAACCGATCGTAGTAACTATTCCCTCGCCAACACGCGCGAGAATTGTTGCCTCTCCGGCGCCGCCAACCAATCTTTCCAGATTCGTTCGAACGGTTATTCTGGCAATAGCTTTCAACTGAATTCCATCTTTTGCAACGCCGGCAACAATTGGCGTTTCAATCACTTTAGGATTGACTGACATTCTCACTGCTTCCAAAACGTCGCGACCGGCGAGATCGATTGCAGCCGCCTTGGAAAAACCTAAATCTAAATTTGCTTTATTTGCGGAAATTAGGGAAGTGACAACTTTGGTAACATTTCCGCCCGCAAGAAAATGTGCTTCCAACATCGAAATGTTTAATTGCAATCCCGCTTTAGTAGCAGCGATTAAATTTCTCACAATTACTTGCGGAGAAACTTTTCTAAGCCGCATCCCAATCAAGTCCTTAAATATCCTAACCTTCACACCGGAAAAATATGCTGTGATGTACAATCCAATCGGTACAAAGTAAAAAATCATGATAAGTGCAAAAACTGCTGCAATGATTATCACAATTGAAACACCTGTCAACGCTTCCATCCTTACTCCTTAAATTTCTGTTAAACTGTTTACAAAATATTAATTCGGTTCGATTAATCCTACAGTTGTCTTGTCTTTATATTCTTCGATTAATTGCTTGAACAAATTGAAATCATTGCGCATATTTGTGTAAAGTTTAAACTCTCCGTGCTGATTCATGATACATATGTACATTGATTGTAAATGGAAGTCTACTTCACAAACATATTTAGTTTGCTGAATATTTGTAATACTTTTGGGAATATTTTTAATAACAAATGTGATCTGAAGAGATGGACTTCACAAGTAATAAAAATAATGTGATCTTAAATTCTCTAGCCGAAGGAGTAGTCACTGTAGATAAAGATTTCAAGATTACTTTTTTTAACGAAGCGGCTGAAAGGATAACCGGTTTCGAGAAAGAGAAAGTAATAGGAAAATATTGCAAAAATGTTTTTAAATCCGAATTCTGTTTCTCGGATTGTCCTATTGCTAATGTTCTTCAAAACGGTAAAAACGTTTATGATGTGGATACGTTGATACAATGCTATAATGCAAATCCGTTATCTATTAGGTTGAACGCTGCCATATTGAAGGATGAAGACAACAAGCCGATTGGCGGAGTAATTTCTTTTAGAGATGTAACTATTTTTAAGAAGATAGAAAGTTTCTTGGAAAACGACAGTTTATTTATGGGCATGATAGGAACCACGAAAGAGATAAAAGAAATATTCAAACTTGTAGAAGAAATTTCGTCCTCCGATGTGCCGGTATTTATTCACGGAGAAACCGGAACAGGGAAAGAATTGATTGCCAACGCTGTTCAAGCATTGAGTAAAAGAAAAGACAAAAATTTTGTAAAAGTTAATTGCTCGGTAATACCGCAAAATCTAATCGCAAGTGAATTATTCGGACACGTTAAAGGCGCTTTTACAGATGCACACAAAGACAGAATGGGAAGATTTGAGTATGCAGATAAAGGTACAATTTTCTTAGACGAAATTGGCGAACTGCCTTTGCAAATGCAACCGCAACTGCTGAGAGTTATTGAAAACGGTTCGTTTGAAAGACTCGGC
>JAJYMU010000318.1 GCA_021786655.1 Bacteroidota bacterium | reverse complement strand
GCTTGGACAAAAATAAAGAAGAACGCTTTTACTAACAACACTTTTATCCTATGTTTTATGCGGGTTGGAAGCAAATTTTGAATTATCTAAATTTGCACCAATAACATTGCAGAACATTTGGACAACAGCTCCGTAAATAAAATACTGATAATCCGGCTGAGTTCGCTCGGAGATATTCTTCTTACATCACCGGTTTTAAAAGCAATTAAGAAAAAATATCCGTCAGCAAGAATCGATTTTGTTGTTAAGAAAGATTTTGAAGATGCAATTTTATTCAATCCAAACCTCACCAGAATTTACGCTTACAATAAAAACGAAACCGAACGATTAATAACCGAACTGCACTCCCGCAACTATGATTTGATCATTGATCTGCAGAACAATTTTAGAAGCAGGGCATTAACCCGTTCATTAAACGTTAAGACAAAACGATTTAAAAAGCCGACTATAAAAAAAATGCTGCTGGTTTGGTTTAAAATAAATTTGCTGAGAGAGCTTAAAACAATAACTCAAAGATATGCCGAAGCAGCGAATGTCCTTCTAGACGACGAGGGATTAAATCTCTTTTTGCCGGATAATATTTTGCCTACCCTTGACCCGCAAAAAAAAAATATCGGATTTTGTCCCGGCGCAAAACATTTTACTAAACGGTGGCTCCCCGAGTATTTTGTTGAGTTGGGGAATGAACTCGCAAAATTTGGTTACACGGTCGTTTTGTTCGGGGGGAAAACTGAAGAAGAACTTTGCGCAGAACTCGCGAACAAAATTAACGGCAGCATGAACTTGCAGACCGGGAATAATCTTTTTCAAATTGCCGCAGATATGAAACTATGCAAGATGATCGTCACCAACGATTCCGGTTTGATGCACACCGCTGCTGCTGTCGGCATTCCGGTGACGGTAATATTCGGTTCAACCGTCAGGGAATTCGGATTTGCGCCGTATGGAGTGAAAAATTTAATCTTAGAAAATAAATCATTATCTTGCAGACCGTGCAGCCACATTGGAAAATCGAGCTGTCCTAAAGGGCATTTCAATTGTATGAAAGAAATTAAACCACAATTTGTTTTGAATAATGTCGAAAAATTTCTCGCGGAACTATGAATAGAGTTTGGTACTTAATCTACAATATTATCGTAATCCCTCTGATAAAATTTCTTCTTCTTTTTGGCAAGATGTTTAATCCCAAAATAAGAACGGGCATTGAAGGGAGGAAAAAACTTTTCGAAAATTTGATCATCGATTTAACCGGCATCGACAGACGCAAAAAAATGATTTGGTTCCATTCCTCATCGATGGGGGAATTTGAACAAGCCAAACCGATCATTGAAAAAATTAGGGAGGAGAAAAAGGTTAATATTCTCATCACGTTTTTTTCTCCGTCCGGTTATACCAATTCGTTAAAATATCCGCATGCCGATGTTATTGCCTATTTCCCATACGACACGCCGATGATGACAAGCCGCTTTTTGAATCTTGTGCGTCCGCAGATTGCCGTTTTCATGCGTTACGATATTTGGCCTAACATGATATGGCAGCTTGAACAGAAAAAGATTCCATGTTACATAGCTGACGCAACGATGAAATCAAAAACACCGCGTAAATGGCTGCTAGCTAAAGGTTTTCATAAGTCGCTCTATTCAAGTGTAACAAAAATTCTTGCAGTCTCTCAAAACGATGTCGATAATTTCAGCGCTTTCAATATTGAAAAATCTAAGCTGGAAAAAGTCGGCGATACAAGATTCGACAGAGTTTATCAGAAAAGTCTTGAAGCGAAGGAGAGAAAACTTTTCAAGGACAAATTTTTTGACGGCAAGAAAGTATTTGTGTTCGGCAGTTCATGGGAAAACGATGAGGAGGTAATGCTTCCCGCGCTGCTGAAATTAATGGAGTATGACGACGACGTTGTTACGCTTATTGTCCCTCACGAGCCGACCGTTTTGCATATTGAAAACACAGAGCATACCATAAAAAATCAATTCAAGACCATTCGTTTTTCCGATCTCAACAATTACAAAGGCGAGCGAATAATTATTATCGATTCGATCGGTATTCTTCTAACTTTGTACACTTATGCGGATGCTGCTTACGTCGGCGGAAGTTTTAAGCAGGGGATTCACAATGTTCTTGAGCCGGCGGTTTACGGAATTCCGGTTCTCTTCGGCCCGAAACATGAAAACAGTCAAGAGGCGGTTCACCTTGCAAAAATTGGCGGCGGCTTTGTCATTCATAACAAAAAAGAAGCTTACAGAGTTTTACGAACACTCTTTACCGACAAAGCGGCGCGCGAGAAAGCCGGTAAGATTTGTGCCGATTACGTAAAAGAAAACTTGGGAGCCACAACCAAGATTCTAAGCGAAATAACCAAATACATCTAGTTATTAATTCCGGTCAATCTGCAAAGCTTCATTTCATATTTAATTTCGTTCGTCTATTTCATAAATTGAATTCAGTATTTAATGAGCTTTGAACCTATGATTTCATCTATGGACAGAACGTTCGAAAAATCCGGCGCGGAGGTTTCATTCAAAGAAATTTTGGAATACGCTCCCGTCGGCATTTTAATATTTCAGCGCGACGGAAAAATTAAGTTTGCGAACAATAATCTTTTTGCGTTCAAAAATGTTCTCGGCGGCAGTCCAAGCGGGGTTATCGGCAAAAGTATTTTTGAGTACAGACTTTTTGAATCGGTAGATATTAGAAGCGATCTTGATACAATAAAAAACGGCGGCGCGTTTGAAAAGGAAATCACAACTTCGCGAACGTTGAGCGGCGGAAAAGTTACGCTTTTTCTTAAAGGCTCACCGATAATCATTGATGACGAATTCAGCGGCGGCGTTCTAATACTTGAAGACATAAAACAAAAAGCGGAAGTATCGGAATTATCACTCGGGCAATCGGCAAAATTCAGAGACTTCCTCGGATCGATTTCCGATTTTTACCTTATAGTTGACACAGACGGCGGTGTGAAGTTTCACTCTCAAAAAAACGCGGACATGTTTGACTTCGTATTCGACTCCGAAACATCAAAGACAACCCCGCAAACAAAAAAGTTATCGTCCTTTCTTTTTAAGAATTTGCTGGAAAACGTTGTCAGTTCAAACCAAGTTTTGTCAACACAATTCCCGTTCGAAAAAGATTTCCGCAATTACATTGCAAGTGTAACTCTTATTCCATTTTCGGAAGACGGGTTCTCTGTTGACTTCGTCACGGTTCTGTTGAAAATGTTGACTAAAGAAGCTGAAGAACCAACGCTGTCTGCCGAAGAGATAGATGAGTTATCAAAATACCAGCAGATAACTGCGAACGTGGTTGACGGATTAATCGGATTGAACAAGTCCGGCAAGATTGTCTTCTGGAATGAATCGTCCGCAAAGATTTTCGGGTTGGCTCGCAGCGAGGTGTACGGAAAATTCATCGGTAAAATTCTTCCGACGATTGACGAAAAATATTTTGAAGAAATTCAAAACAGTTTGAAAGAGAATAAAACGTGGCAAAGTGAAATAAAAGTCGGCGAGGACGAAAGTATTGCCGAATACTTTTTCTTGAAGGGCGGCGTAATTGGCGAAGAAGCCGATGAGACCATCATGCTTCTTTGTTCGAACGTTACGGAAAGAATTAGAAAAGAAAATGAGCTGAAAAAATCGGAAGAGCGCTTTCGCAATATTGTTACGAACTCTCATGATTTCATCTGCACGCTCGATCTCCGCGGTTTGATAACGTACGCCAATCCAAGATTCCTTGAAGTTTTTCAATACGGCGAAGAAGAATTGAGAAACGTGCGCTTTGCAGAGCTAATCGATTCATATTTTCTGATGCAGAATTCGTTTACGCTTTCGGATGTTGCTACGAAGAATCTCCAGTCGGCAGAACTTCCGCTTATAACAAAGATGGGACAAAAGATTCACGTCCTTGCAAGCTTCGCTACCGTTAAAGATATCACCGGTACGGTTCAGTATTATAACGTAATATTGACCGACATTACGTTAAAGAAAGAATCGGAAAAAGATTTACTGCTGATTAGGTCGGTCTTCGAAGCGTCACAGGACGGCATCGCGCTCATCAGCAAAAACAGATTTGTTTTGGTGAACGATTCATTTGTTAAAATGTTCGGGTACCGTTCTGCGAGCGAAATTTTGGGAGAGAATCCATCGAAGTTTGCCGATCAAAAAGATAAAGAAAAATTATTGCGTTACATGGAACTTGCCGACGAGAAAAACGAATCGCCGTCGCGATACAGCTTCACCGGTGTACGAAGAGACAAGTCGATAGTCGAGATTGAAAATTCCGTTTCATCGTATCAAATAGAAAACGAAAATTTTCTGGTATGGGTTTTCCGCGATGTTACCGAAGAGAAGAAAGCTCAGAATGAATTGCTCGCTTCTGAAGAAAGATACAGAAGCATCACAGAGAATATTAACGAATGCATCTGGACTGCGGAGAATAAAGACGGTCAGCTCCAAGCAGTTTTTTATACGCCGGCAATTAGAAGAATCACAAGTTATGAAGCTCGGCAATTTCTGGATGATCCGGAGTTGTGGGGAAAAATTATTCACCCCGACGACGCGGATTTTGTGGGAGACAATCTTGATAAACTTTACAAAGACCGCGCTAGAAATTCGGAAACTCTTGAATACAGAATAATTGATTCCTTGGGAAATGTAATATGGATTGAAAACAAGATTTCAATCATCCGAGACACGAAAGGAAGAATTCAAAAAATTTTCGGAATCATCAGCGACATTACGATTCCGAAGCGTGCAGAAAAGGAACTAAAAAAATCCACGCAAGAACTGAAAGAATCGAACGAGACGAAAGACCGGTTCATATCAATAGTCTCTCACGATTTACGCACGCCGTTCAGTTCGATTCTCGGTTTTACCGATTTGCTCTTAACCGACGATGAACTGGACGAGGAAAAGAAAAAGCAGTACGTTGAATTTATACAGGAGTCATCCAAGAGCATGTTGAGCTTGGTCAATTCTCTGCTGGATTGGACACGGCTTCAGACGGGAAGAATAAAATTTGAACCTGAGCGGATAAACGTAAAGTATGTCATCTCAAAGGCGATTCAAATTTTATCCGGCACTGCATTGCAGAAACATATTAATCTTGTTTCCGATCTTACAAAAGATTTTTATGTCCACGCCGATGAAAATCTTCTTCTTCAAGTCTTCAACAATTTGATTTCGAATGCGATCAAGTTTACCAAACCGGACGGCAACATAAAAATTGATGCTACCGCCGATATTGAAAAACGGCAGGTTCGTTTCAGTGTGAAAGACGACGGCATGGGTATTAAAAAAGAAGACATAGCCAAACTTTTCAAGATAGATTCTAAATTCACAACAGCAGGAACTGAAGGAGAAAAAGGAAGCGGACTCGGACTTTCGCTCGTTCACGAAATCATAAATAAGCACGGCGGAAACATTTGGGTGGAAAGCAAATACGGACACGGAGCGGAGTTCATTTTTACGATTCCGGTTTCATCAACCTACATACTTCTTGTTGACGACGCAAAGATGGACAGGGTTCTTTACTCAAAACTTCTGAAGAACCTTATGCCGAACTACAATGTGCTCGAAGCAGAAAACGGCCGCCATGCAATCGACGTAATCAAACAATATTCGCCGGCGCTTATCATTACTGATCATCACATGCCGCTAATGAGCGGGTATGATCTTGTGAAGCAATTGAATGTGACTGAACTGAAATACAAGCCGCCGGTAATTATTCTGAGCGGCGACATAACAAAATCGATTGAGGAAGAATACAAGTCAATCGGTGTTGAATACATCTTTCAGAAGCCGGTCAATCTCGGCAATTTCAAAAATGCAATCGAGAGCTCTCTGCGCAAAGCAATTTACACATGATGCTTAGTGTCATTTCAATTTCAGAACGGCTCCCGTAGTAGGTCCCAATTTGATAGTGCCTTCCAAATCGTAAAGCGGTTTAATACCAGCTTTGTCTTTATCAACTAAAATTTCCCACATGCCCTTCGGCAATGGAAATTCCAGTTCTTGATTCGGATCCGCATTGAAAACAACAACAAAACTTTGATTCTGGTATTTCAGCGTGTAAGCCAAACCAAATTGACTTTTCGGATTATCATAAAAAGTTATGTCGGAATAACCGGCATGACGGAATGCATCGTAAGTGTTTCGCAGCTTGATCAATCCTTTGTAATAATCAACAAGGTTTTTGTTGATCTCGGCATGTTTGTAATTGATGTAGTTGGTCGCGTTGTCTTTGTTGTACGAATTGTGATCTATCTTGCCGCGGGTTGGATCATCAAATCTTAAATTGTAAGGAACAACTTTCGTGCGCGCAAATTCCTGTCCTTCCTGTATCATCGTAATACCTTGTGATGTGAAAAGAAACAACGCGCCAAGTTTGTTCAGTTTAGTCTGAAGCGGGGTGAGCTTTACAAACTTATCTACATCTTTAATGGTTTTATCCGGATTGACTTCATGCGAACCGATGCGGATGAAATCGCCGAATGTGTATCCGTCGTGCGATTCCAAATAGTTAACTGAAAAATCTTTTTTGGAAAATAGTCCGAGTGAATCGCGAAGCAATGTTCCGTTGACGTAACTTTTAATTCTCCGCTGTGAATTATTTCCGTACCATTGCCCGAATATCCATCCCAGTCCATTGTTCGGATTCTCGCCTTTGATTCCGTTTCGTATTTGATCGTTCCAAGCGCCCCATCCGTGTTGTGCAACACCTTTAGGATCGTAAGCGCCGCCCCAAGGTTCGCACACGAACACAACATTTGGATTTATTTTCTTCGCTTCGGAAACAATTTCATCAATCGTTCCGTAATCGATTAACGTTCCGAGATCGAATCTGAAACCGTCAACGTGATATTCTTTCATCCAGTACAAAATACTTTCTACGATCAGCCGCCGCACCATCGGTCGCTCGGTTTTCAAATCGTTGCCACATCCGCTTCTGGCAATGTAATTTCCTTTATCATCCAGACGGAAATAATATTCTTTGTCAATCTGTTTCAAATTTCCGATTTCATATTCCGAAAGGTGGTTGTAAACGACATCCATGATTACTGCGATCCCGTCTTTGTGGAATGCTTTCACCATATTTTTGAAACCGTTAATCTGCGCTCCGTCTTTGCCAATCCATTTGTTCCATTTCAGTTTGTTCCAGCTTTCATTGTAATAAGCGCACGGTGCAAAAAAGTTTGACGTCATGTATCCCCAATAATTTCTTGAATACGGATTCCACGTGTTGAACTTTCCGTCCATCGAATCGCGGTATGGAATTTCTATAACACCGAATTCTTGGGAAGGTAAAAGTTCTACCGTATTTACTCCGAGAGATTTTATGTAATCTAGTCCGCCGCGAATTCCTTTTTCAGTCAGACCTTTATATGAGCCGCGGTATTTCGCGCCGGAAGATTTATCTTCCGTCATGTCGCGTACGTGCATTTCATAAATGATCAGGTCACGCCAATCTTGTTTGATCCACTGTGTACCTTCCCAATTAAACGGTTCATCTTTAACTACAATAGCGCGTCGGGGATTCATATATGTTGTGAAAGATGTAACAGCTTTTGCGTAAGGATCCACACAGACCGGTTTGTTCTCGTTCGAAATGTCATCGCCTTCGTGATAAACTTTGTAGCCATAATATCTTCCGTACAACTCGCCGGTTACCGAAACTTCCCACACACCGTTTTCATCTTTGATCAGCAAATATTCATTGCCGGTTTTTTGTTTCGGTATGTTGAACAAGCAAAGTTTTACGTGGGTCGCTGTTGGAGCGAACAACCTAAATATCGTTTTGCCGTTTTCAACATATGATCCGAGTTTCTTGTTGGAAAAGAAATCGTCTAATTCATTTATAGTTTTTCTGGACTCTAAAGTGCTGTCGATTGATCGTGTATGTTGTGCTTCACGTAAGTACAATTTTTCTCCTAAAGAATTTTTTACGGAAAAGAGTAACCCAGATAGGATAATTGCCAATATTATTATCGAATGCTTTTTCATTTTATTTCACTCAAAAAGTTGACATCGTTTATGCTAAAACCAAAGTAAGATTTTCAATATTCAATCTGTACGGTAAAATTGCCGGTATCGGCTACTTTTATCTGCAAAATATTTTTTGATGAGTCATACTTTACAGAGTTATCCGGCAGCACCTTATCGTCCACTCTAACTTTTTTTGGTTCAGCCGAATCTACCAAAGTAAAAAGATAATTTTTTCTATCGCTTTTGTAAGCGTCTTTCAATTTTGTCACATCCAATTTTGAAATCTTTGATTTAGTTTCAAAAGTAAATTTGGTTAAAGAATATTTCCCCGTTTCGTATTCATAATCTTTGCCGTTATCTTCGTATAAAGTGTATTCGGATTTTTCTGAAGGATAGATAACAAGTTCAAGCTGTTCAATTTTTTTCTCACCCACATAATTCTGAACTTCCTCCATTGGTATCATACCGCCTTGTTTAATAAAGAGAGGAATTTTATTCAACGGCACTTCAAAAAGTTTCCATTTACCGCCGGTCACAACTTTATTGTTCATCCAGTCATACCATTTTCCTTCTGGCAGATAAAGTTTTTTCGTGGTTTCTGTTGATACAACCACTGGCGCAACAAGAAGATTTTCACCAATCATAAATTGATATTGAGCATCATGTGAATAACAATTTTCGTCGTTCTGATAATTGATGAACATGCTGCGCATAATCGGCAAACCGGTTTGAGCGGCAACATAAAACTCGTTATACCAGAAAGGAAGAAGTTTATATCGAAGCTGGATTGCTTCGCGGGAATACTCTTCAACAGTTTCGTTGAATGCAAAAGGTTCGCGGGCTTTTGTATCGAGTGCAGAATGTACGCGGAAGAAAGGAGTAAACGCGCCAAGCTGCATCCATCGGATATACATTTCATTAGTTGGTTCACCGCCCATGAATCCGCCGACATCGGAACCAATAAACGGTTGTCCGCTCAATCCAACATTTTGCGGCATTACACAAGCGAGGCGCAAATGTTCTTCGCTGGAAACATTATCGCCTGTCCAGTTGGCGGCGTATCTCTGGATTCCCGCAAAACCGGAACGGCTCAAAATAAAATGCCGCTGATCGGAATATTTTCTTAATCCGTCGCGGGTTGCTTTAGCCATTTCTAGAGCGTAAACATTTTTTATTTTTTTATGATTCGAGATTAATCCATTGTCGTAATACTGAACCATATCCGGAACGTTTCCGCCGCCCCAGACAGCGGGCTCATTCATATCATTCCAAAATCCTTCGACACCTTGCTTAAGTAACGCAGAAAGTTTTTCTCCCCACCAGTCGCGTGTTTCTTTTTTTGTGAAATCCGGAAAGTAAGCCCAGCTTGGCCAAACCTCGCCTTGATAAGGAATGCCATCGGGATATTTAACGAAAAGATTTTTTTCTAATCCTTCTTTTGCTGCAAAATAATTTGAATCGACTTTTACTCCGGGATCAATAATGGGAATAATTTTAAATCCTTCTTTCTTAAGATCGGACAACATTTGGGTTGGATCAGGAAACCGTTTCTTATCCCAAGTGAAAACGCGGTAACCGTCCATGTAATGAATGTCGAGATAAATTACATCGCACGGAATATTATTGCTTCGGAAACTTTTTGCAATAGACCGAACTTTAGATTCGGGATAATAACTCCACCGGCTTTGCTGATAACCGAGCGCCCACATAGGCGGCAATTCCATTCTTCCGGTTAATTTTGTGTAATCGGAAATAACGCGCTTAAATTCCGGTCCGTAAATAAAATAATAGTTCATCTCACCCTTATCGGCACCGAACCAGTAAAAACGGTTATTGCTTGCCCCCATGTTGAAGTATGATTTATAAGTGTTGTCGAAAAAGATTCCGTAAGCTTTGTGGTTGCGAAGCCCCATAAAAAATGGGATTGAAACGTAGAGCGGCTCTTGTCTTCCCGTATATCCGTAAAAGTCGGTATTCCACATGGTGTATTGCTCACCGTTCTTGATCAAGCTTTCGTTTGCTTTTTCACCGAGGCCAAAAAATCTTTCATCCGTAAAAAGTTTTTTATGGCAGCGCACTTCATCTTTATCAAATGAAACACCGAAGCTCTCTTCATCGGAGTTTAGCAGATTCATTTGTTTATCATATATAGATATACGGCAAGGATTCTTTTTGATATGAACAATCAGTTCATCGGTTTTTATAACGAATAAATCTTTTTCCTCTTTGAAATCGAATTTTATCTTTTCGGGTTGCTGATAGATAACTGAGTATGAAGCTGCTGTAGAAAAATCATTTTGATTGGTATATCGGAAACGAATCAAGTTTTGATCAACAACATAGATATTCAACTTTGCATTACTAAGCGTGAACTCCACTCGGTTAGATTCCAACTTGAAATTTTTTACTCCACCAACGAAATCAAATCCCGCATAGACAGCGGAAATAAAAAAGAAGAATGCTAATGAAGTAAAGATCGCCTTTTCCATTTTGATCCCTAAGATTGAAATGTGTGGGCGGAAAAATATGAATTGTATATATGAATGGAAAATTGTAGACGCAAAAATGTGGAAACCGGTTTGAATCAATAATCAAAGTCGAGGCGCCAAATTTATTTACAGTTTTTGATTGACTATGATAAACTATTTGCGGAATTTCATGTGGCGCTGACACAAACTTCTCTCCCGAATAAATAATTCTTACAACAAAATCAGAGGGTCAATATGAACGTAAAAAAACTAATTATTGCCTTTGTCGTTGTGTTTATTCTATTGGAGGCAACTAACTACCTAGTCAACATGGTAATTTTATCTTCTACTTATGCTGATCCCGAGATTTCCAAAATATTCCGGCCGATGGCCGAGATGGATGCGAAAATGTGGATGATGCGGATCGCAGATTTGGTTTACTCATTTTTCTTTGTATTCATTTTTGTTAAAGGTTATGAAAACAGAGGAATCATGGAAGGCGTCCGTTACGGAATTTATATGGGCATCTTCATACAGTTTATGGCAGCCGTAGCACAGCACGTTGTTTATCCGTTGCCGGCAAGCCTTGCTGTGCAGTGGTTCATTTACGGTTTAATCGAATCTGTTATCTTTGGTGTTGCAGCAGCAATGATTTACAAACCAAAAACCGCAGCATAAAAATCGTAAGATATTGTTATGAACAAAACCGGAGCGGATTAGTCTTCTCCGGTTTTTTCTTTTTTGGAAATGCTACTTGAGCAGCATCATTTTCTTAGTCTCGATGAAATCGCCGCATTTAAGAGTGTAAAAATAGACACCGCTGGATAATGGATAATTGATAATTGACCCGCTTCGACTCGCGTCTCGCGAGGCGAGGAATTGAAAATTATATATGCCCGCCTGCTGAAATCCGTCAACAAGTGTTGCGACTTCTTTACCCAATTCATCGTAAACTTTTAAACTTACGTTTCCCGAAACAGGTAGCTGATAACTAATAACCGTCGATGGATTAAACGGATTCGGATAATTCTGCTGCAGCAAAAAACCGGAAGGTTTTTGTACAAGATTTGGTTGATAACTAACTGCCAGAACAGCTTTCAGTATCCAATTATTCGGATCGATCTGAATTGAGATTGGTTTCCCGGTTAAAGGTAAGTTGAACAATTGAACTTGTGCATCGTTCAGAACAGACAAACTCTGTACTCCATTTTCGGTGGAGACGCTAAACTGAATCGGCATTGTGAAAAAAGAAGGATTTGAATTTACATCCTGTGTTATCTGAATTGTTAAGTTGTAATTATTCCCATCGGATTTGTTGTAGCTCCAGTTAACAATGTACTTCGGATAGTTCTCGCCGTAGATCCATTCCTGGAAAAAATAATTCAAGTTCATTCCGCTTACACGTTCGGCAATGCGCTGAAAATCTTCAGTTGTTGCCACATTGTACGCAAGTCCCGGTTCGTTTGCGTACTCTTTCATGATTTCGAAGAAGTTGGAGTCGCCAACAATTCCGCGCAGCATGTGTAGAACTATCGCACCCTTTTTGTATGAACGCGCCGAATTAAAAATCTCGTTTTCGTTGGTGATATCTTGAACGTAGATCGTTCCAGTTGCAGTTTTAGCTCGCGTCATAAAGTTTGAGACGTAACTGTTGAAATCTGCCGAGCCGTATTTTGCTTCTTGGTAAATGCATTCGCAGTACGAAGCAAATCCTTCATTCAGCCAAATATTTTGCCAATCCTTGCATGTTACTTTGTCTCCGAACCATTGATGTGATAATTCGTGAGCGATTACCATTTCGTTATCCATTGCGCCGCCGCCGAGAGAGGTGCACGTTTGATGTTCCATACCTCCGCTCCAGGCAAACTCTGCATGAGCATATTTTTCTCTTGTATAAGGATACGCTCCAAATTTATCGGAATAAATTTGCATCATGTCTTTGGTTTTATCGAGCAATGCTTTTCTTGCGGGAGTTAATCTTTCGGGGTAGCTGTAATGAATTATCGGAAAAGTTTTTCCCGGCGCGTACTGAAATGTGTCCTGATAAATTGCATAATTGCTGACGGCTATCGAGATCAAATAATTGGCTATTGGATAACTGTTATGCC
>JAJYMU010000001.1 GCA_021786655.1 Bacteroidota bacterium | reverse complement strand
AGTTTTATCTCCGAAACGTGTTTGCTGAATAGTAACTTCATCCTGCGCAAGCAGATCTTTTACCGCTACCTTTAACGTGAAATTCGATAAGAGAATTTTCGAAAAATTGAAATCGATTTGATGACGCGGCTGGCTTAGTATATCGCCGGTTTGATCTACCCCTACCTCCACAATTTTTTTGCCTATTACATTGTAATTTACGTTTGCCGATAGACCGATTAAATAGTTATCATAATACAAGCCTGCATTCAAGACAAAATCAGCCTGACCTTGAAGTGGACGTTTCTGCACCAGTTCGGCTTGACCGACAGCCGCGTTTCCCAAATCGACTTCGGATTTTATAAAACTAAGATTGCCAATTAAGGAAAATGGTTTGAGGCTTTCGCTGATGATGCTCAGATTTTTTCTGAGTTCTAATTCAACACCGTAGCTTTTCGCAAAATCCGCATTCTTCCATGAACGGGCTTTATTGCTTGTATTGATTCCTATAACTTCAATCGGTTTATCAAACCGTTTATAGAAAAAGTTTACAGAAAAAATCTCGTTAGCCGCCGGGTAAATTTCAAATCGTAAATCGTAATTATCTATCAGAGTTCGTTTCAAATCCGGGTTGCCAAACACGTAATCATCGGTGAGAAAATCGTAATACCCGGAGACGGCAAGTTCCCTAAGTTCCGGTCTTGTCAATGTTCTGCCGTATGCACCTCTTATATTTATCTCATCGTTAAGGATGTATGTAAAATTCAAAGAAGGAAGAATATCGTTGTAAGAATTTCCAACATTCAGCGTGCGGGAATAATTTTGAGGATCAATATAGGATAGACTCGTTTGGGAATATTCATATCTAATACCGCCTGTGAGTTTCAATTTATCATAGAGAGTTGTATTAAACATTGCATAGGTGGATTGTATTTTTTCACCGGCAGAATATTTATCCGGCGGATTTGAAACTTCGACAAGGTAAATGAAATCCGGGTTGATGTTTTCCGGCTGGAAAATATCTTCAACCGGAAGTTTGAATATGCTGTCGCGAACGGCTATCGAAGTTTTTCTCTGGTTAAAATCAAAACCAAACGTACGGGGATCGTAGTTCCTGTCTTTATTATTGTAGGAATAACCCACTTTGAGATTCGGCAAAGAGGGATTATCAAAAATCTTAATTAAGAGATCGCCGCTAAAGCCTAGGGTCTTATCGTTTAAGTTGGAAAAAAATCTTGTATCGGTAGCCTGGTTCATTGCAAAGCGTAAGGCGCTGTCGGAACTGTCTATATCTCTCGAATACAAATACTTTCTTGTGTCGGGTTCTTTTCTTTTTGAATTCGCAAAATTTATATTCCAGTTGAGTAGGCTGTTGTTAAAGAACCCCAGCAAATGCTCGCCCACTAGTTGAGCGGAGTAAAGCGATCTCTGCAAAAATTGAATAGTGGTTGCGTCCCTGTATTCAGGCACATAATAATGATTGCCCTTTGTGGCAATTACATTATTATCCGTATTCTGGTTGTAGATATTTTTAAAGCTGATTTTATTTTTGCCGGCAAACTTGTAGCTTACGTTGAATAATGCCCCCCATAAAATATTATTTTGATAGTCGCTGCCGTGATAATCATACCATACGCCGTCATAGTTATAATAATTTCTCGTATAACTTCTAACCTCACTGTTGTTGGAATAAGTAAGCGACCCGATAAAACCGAGATTGTTTTCGCCAACATCAAATGAATTGCCTGCGGAAAATTTGAAATTGGAATTGAAAGGAATTTTTCCGCTCTTGACGTTCCAGTCGTTGTTGAATGATCTTCCCAGCTCCTGTATTTTTTGCTGCCCAAGAGTTGAATTAACATGCGTGCTTGGAATTGAAGAAGGCAAATCTCTTGTGCCGTCGTCGAATCCCAAATAGTCGTATTTGCCGCTGTTTGAAGTTAACGACGTTTTCAACGTTGAGACAGTGTTATAAGAAGCGCCGGTTCCAAATTCCATAAAAAACTGCGATGGAAATTCCACCGTGTTTATTTCTACCAGCCCGCCGGAAAAATCCGCCGGGTTATCCGGCGTAGAAGATTTCCGCGTAACAATGTTTTCTATTAAGGAAGACGGGAATAGATCATACGATACGCTTTTCTTTTCCGGGTCTGTGCTCGGCAAACTAGCGCCGTTTAACAAAGTTAAGTTGTACCTATCGCTAACCCCGCGAATGTATGCATATCGGCCTTCGAACATAGTAATGCCGGACATTCTCTTAAGAATATCCGAACCATTGGAGCTGTTGTTTTTCTTAATCAGTTCCGCGCTTACTCCATCAACAATGCTTGACGAGTTCTTCTGCAGCGTTACAATTGCTGCCTCGGTGGACTTCAACACGTCTGCGCTAACGACCATTTCGTTCATTTGAGTTGCCACCGGTAAAAGCGAGACGCTTATTTTAGTATCTTTTCCGGCTTCTACAATCGCATTCTCAACAACAACATTCTGATAAGAAATAAACGTGAATCTAACCGTGTATTTACCGGGCGATAAATCTTTGACGACATAGACTCCGTCCAGGTCCGTAAGCGCGCCGCGGTTTGTTCCTACAAGTTGAACGGTTGCCGATATTAATGCCTCGCCGCTTGACTTATCCGTTACTTTACCGCTTATGGAGCTTTTTGATTGAGCGTTAACTTGTAAAAAGCCAAATAGAATTGTTAGGATTGTAAGCTTGTTAAACAAAATTCTTTTAATTTTTTTTGTTGTCTTAAAGTGCATCGTATTTCCTCATTTCAGAGTTTTGGTTGTCACGAAGAATAAGTATTTAGGGATTTTTCTATCAGTTTAGAGTATGAGAGCAGAGCCAAAACCGACTATTCTCCGTAAACATCTAACTGCAAATGGATCAATTATAAATTAATAGCAGGGGGAGCTTTATTTATTAGCGATAGGTCCACACTGGTGAAGAGATGTGCGTGAGATTTTACATTCAAAACTACAAATGCCGATTGATCTCTCTTTATATTAGCGCATTCCGTTCCAGATTTTACGCTCTTTTTTATTTTGAGTTTTTGATGACTTTTGGGAGATAAATGCTTGTGATATAATTTTAATTGCTGCAAGAAATTCAGTTTACTTGTTTCCGAAGAATAAGCCGTAGGCGGATTTAATTCATTTACATCTTCGGCTGATATATGGACGTGAATGGCATAAATATGGGCAAAGTAATAGAGGATTAATAATATCGCCGATATTTTTCTAGATAACTTTATCAATTATTTTAATCGAGGTAATTTTGTTCTGATAGTGCAACTTACAATACAAGTATTAACTCCGAGTTAAGCAAACATTAAGGAATTGTTAAGTTTAATTTTATATTTTTTCCCTTGCGCCTGCCTGCCGGTAGGCTGGTTCTTAGCGTAAAACTTTGTCCCGATAGTTATCGGGACACGCAAGATCACAAAGGATACTTTATTCCTATGCGTAAGGTGAGTTAATAATTATTTAACACGCCAATAACTTTGCGTTAACATTAGCCACTTAAATTGGCGACAGAATTAATAATTTTTTAGCGATTTATGAGAATAGCGCACATTTCAGATCTTCACCTCTGCATGAAATTCAAGCGGCACAATATTTTAAATACCATAAAATTGATTAGGCATGCCCTGAACAACGGCGCCGAACATTTGGTTATCACCGGAGATATTTCGGATAATGCAAACGACGCCGACTTTGTAATCTTCAGAGATATTCTGAAACAGTTTAACTTACTTCGTCCGGATAAGGCGACTATCATTGTAGGCAATCACGATATATTCGGCGGACCTCAAACCGCCGAGGACGTTTACAAGTTTCCGCAGAAATGCGCCAACACGGATTATCACCGGAAACTGTACCGGTTCATCGAACATTTCCGCGAACTTTTTGAAAACACTTACAGACCAACCGAAGAAGTGTTCTTCCCGTTCGTTAAAGTGCTTGATAATATTCTTTTGATTGGACTGAATACCATCGACCATTACTCGAAACTAAAAAATCCTTTTGCATCAAACGGACATGTTTCAAAAACTCAGAGGAAATTGTTTAGTCAGCTTTTGCATAGACCGGAATTCAAGGATAAAACAAAAGTGGTTTTGGCTCATCATCATTTCTACAAGAAAGATGCTTCTACTTCCAGTTCGGAAAAAACTTTGTGGGATAAGATCGAACATTTTACAATGAAGCTTAGAGGAAAGAAAAAATTGCTGAAACTGTTTACCGAGAATAATGTAAAGCTTGTGCTGCACGGTCACAGTCATGAAATGATGGAGTACACCAGGAAAGGAATTACATTTCTAAACGCGGGCGCTTCGATTGATAGTGCGGTTGAACCCAAGACTGCAACTTACTTGATTGATATTTTTCCCAACTTAATAAAGACTAACCTAAGTTCGGTGGAGGCGCATCTAGTTGCAGAGCCCCCAATACTTTCCATCGTTGGAGTTGAATAAGGTTATAAACGCAGCTGGGTGATTTTGGAAATGCCGCAAAATGACTGACACGAGGCAAATTACAAAAAAACATTCCGGCTTTAAGCAGTCTGCACTCAGTCCGGGACTTTCTCAACAGCTTTCATGGGACTGATGAGATAAAAATTCTTCGAAGACACTCTCAATCTAATATTTCGATTATCCTTGATGAAAATATATGTGTCGGAAATTTCTTCGATCTCGCCGATAAACTTATCATCCTGAGGATTTAGCGGATCGGGAAACGAATAAATAACTGAATCGCCTATATCAAATCTCATAACATGCTCAAAATTGTTTACGCTAAAATAACATGTCTGTGTTACGGGAATATTATGAAACTGTTAAGATGAAATTAAGAATCAATTCATGATTCTATGTTAATTAATTATTAATTCTCTTCTGTCGTCTATCGAAGGTACTAACGGTTCAATAACTTTGTAATAAGAAAATATTGATTCTTATTTAGCAGACAAGAAAGATAAATGCCAAAAAGTTTAATTAAGAGGAAAATTTTTGTATGGAAAATCAGAAAGCCTGGGTTGTAACTGCTGATATGGGTTACGGCCACCAAAGAGCAGTTCATCCTCTAAGAAGCATTGCCGAGGGTGAAATTATAACGGCAGGCTTGCCTACCGGACAGGCAGGCTTGCCTACCGGACAGGCAGGCTCAAACGAAGGATCAACAAAAGCCGAACAGAAACTCTGGAGAAGAGTTCTGGGTGCCTACGAGTTTATCTCGCGAGCCAAAGGAATTCCTCTGGTAGGTAAATCAATTTTCAATCTGCTCGAAATATTTCTTAGAATCCCCTCGTTCTATCCGATGCGCGACCTCTCGAACAAAACTTTCCAGGTTGATCTGTTGGAAAAAAGCATCAAAAAAGGTCTGTGCGAAAGCATGATAAAGCAAGTATCAGCTAAACATCTGCCGATCGTTACTTCATTCTATGCACCGGCAATTGCTGCCGATTCAATCGGTCTGAACGCAGTTTATTGCATCATCTGCGATGCTGATATTAACCGTGTCTGGGCGGCAAAAGAACCGTGGGAAAGTAAAATAGTTTACTTTGTTCCGTGCGGAAAAGTCGCTCAACGACTGAAAGCATACGGTGTACCGAACGAAAAAATATTAATCACCGGTTTTCCTCTGCCGGAGGAATTAACCGGCGATGAAAATCTTACAACCCTAAAAAGTGACTTGGGCAAAAGATTAAAAAGACTCGATCCAGCCGGAATATTTTGGGCGAGACATGGAATGAATGTTAAATATTTTCTGGGTGAAGAGAATTGCAAAGAGCCTGCCGATAAAAAAATTACTCTCACATATTCGGTCGGCGGCGCGGGTGCTCAAAAAGAGATTGGCGGACTGATTGCCAAGAGTTTGAAAAATAAAATTTTAGACAACGAGATAAAACTTAACCTGGTTGCCGGCACAAAAGGAAACGTTAAGGAATATTTTGAATCTGTTGCCAACGAGATTACGGCCGATAAATCAAAGATCAATGTTATTTATTCCGAATCATTAAGCGGCTACTTCGATAATTTCAACGGCGCATTGCATGAAACGGATATACTTTGGACGAAACCAAGCGAGCTTTCTTTTTACTGTGCCTTGGGCTTACCAATAATTATGGCACCGGCAATCGGCTCTCAAGAAAAAGCTAACAGGAAATGGCTTAACGAAATCCGCGCCGGAATAAAACAGCTGAAACCCGAATACACGGATCAATGGCTGCCGGAAATGATTAAGAACGGTTCTCTTGCCGAAGCTGCTTGGTTCGGATTTTTAAAAGCGCGGAAACTTGGCACGCACAATATCATAGAAATTCTTAAGAACGGAAGAATGAAGCCGGAACTCTCGCCGGTTATAAGATAGTTGATGAACACAAAAAAGAAAGTAATGTTTGCATACTTAAGAACTGGAGGCGGACACCTGGCTCCTGCGCGAGCCTTGTCAAATTATATCAACGCCGAAATGTCACTAACAGCTGCTACGGTCTTAGTCGACGGCTTGGAAAAGAGCAACGCATTTTCAAAACTGGTAATAGAAGACGGTTACAGGTTCCTTCAAAACAAAGCCAACCGGCTTTACGAATTTATTTATCTGGTTCACAAAATAAAACCGATTGCATGGATAAGTACACTCCTGATGTCGATAAACACAAAAAAATATTTATCGGAGATGATCAAAAACGAGAAGCCGGACACGATTGTAATTCTTCATTTCTTTTTGATCAGACCGATTAAAAGCATTGTCAAAAATTCCGGGAGAAAAATAGAAGTTGTTTCAGTGGTGACGGATCCGTTCACTCCGCATCCTCTCTGGTTTCTGGATAAAGAACAAAGGTTTGTAATCTTCAGCAATGAGTTGAAAAAACATTGTTTGCGTATCGGCATTCCCGAGAAAAATCTGAAAGTTCTTCCCTTCGTCATAGATCAAAAATATTCAAAGCTTGCAGACGAGAAAAACAAGGAAGCGTTAAGAGCTACGTTCGGATTCACAAACAAGAAAATAGTTTTAATCCTTGGTGGAGGAGACGGAATGCCTGGCGGCGAAAAAATCGTAAGGTCACTCCTCAAGCTTAACGGAAAAATTGAAATCGCTTTTGTTGCCGGCAAGAACAAGGAAATGTTCAACAACATCTCATTGATGAAGAAAAAGAATAGCATTGAAAGGCTCAAGCTCTTCGGTTTTGTCGATCATATTTATGAACTGATTAGCGTCTCGGACATTATCATAACTAAGTGCGGCGCTTCTACGTTGATGGAAATTCTTCTTTCTCAAAAAGTGCCTGTCGTAAACAGATATTTATGGGAACAAGAAAAAGGCAACGTTGATTTCTTGCTCCGTCATAAGATGGGTATTTATGAGCGCCGAATTGAAAAACTGGCTGAAGAAGTAGAACGATTGATAGATGAAAAAGATTACTACACTAAATATGTCAACAACATTGTTAAGCAGGATATTACAAACGGAGTAGGCAAAGTTGCGGAATACATTCTAAGTTTATAAGGCAAAACATTTCCACTGGAATCGAGAAAATCATCGCAACCGACTGTTCAGATTTAGGATTATAATCACTAATTTTGCAACCCGTAAAATATTTGGAAAGAAAATGAAAAATAAATTTTTACTTCTGTTCGCTCTGTTGATATTTTATTCGGCAGCATTGCTTGCTCAAACTCCGGCGAAACCAAAACTGGTAGTCGGTATTGTCATCGATCAAATGCGATTCGATTATTTATATAGATTCCAGGCTAACTACGGCAAGGACGGATTCAACCGCTTAATGAACGAAGGGACAAACTTTACTTATGCTCATTTCAATTATGTGCCCCTTTATACTGCGCCCGGTCATTCATCAATTTATACGGGAACCACTCCATACTATCACGGCATAATTAGTAACAACTGGTACGATAGAAAAACGGGAAAAGTAATTTATTGCTGCGATGATAATTCCGTTAGCGGAGTTGGAACAGACGGTGCAGAAGGACAAATGTCGCCGAGAAATTTACTGGCAACCACCATGACAGACGAATTGAAAATTGCTTCGAACGGTATGTCGAAAGTTATTTCTGTTTCGTTGAAAGACCGCGGCGCTATTTTACCCGGCGGACATAGCGCAGACGAAGTCTATTGGTACGACGGCGAATCCGGAAAATTTATTTCTTCTACTTATTATATGAAAAATCTTCCGGCGTGGGTAGAAAAATTCAACGAAAAGAAATTGGCAGATTATTATTTAGACAAAGAATGGATGTTGTCGCTTACCGCCGATAAATACAAAATAAATTCGCCGGACGATGCTAGGTACGAACCGGATTTATTTCATGAAGGGAAAAATACATTTCCGCACAGCTTCAAAAACATCGATCCAAAGACAAAATACGAGACATTCAGATACACTCCGTACGGCAATCAAATACTTTTGGATTTTGTAAGCGCGATTCTTTCAAACGAAAAATTAGACGGAACCGACGCGACCAATTTTCTTGCAATCAGTTTTTCGTCAACCGATTATATTGGTCACGAATACGGACCAAACTCGGAAGAAATTGAAGACACTTACATTAAGCTGGATCAGCAAATAGGTGAACTGTTGAAACTTCTTGATAAACACATTGGAAAGAATAACTATTTGCTTTTCCTTACTGCCGATCACGGTGCTGTTGAGGTACCGGAACACTTAAACGATTTGAAAATTCCGGCGGGAAATTTCAATCCAAGAATCATTAAAGATTCCGTGAACGCTTTTACGAAAAGAGAATTTTTAATCGATGCGGTTGTAGAAAAATTCATTAACAAACAGATTTATCTTAACTACAGCAAAATTGAATCCGCCGGTTTGAGAGCTTCTGAGTTAGAAGATAAAATTAGTAATTACCTCTACTCAATGTTTCCAGAGATCGCCGACATTCGCAAAAGAAGCGATCTACTGAATGAAATTGCCAGTCGGCAATCGGACAATTTTATTTTAAATGGATTCAACTACAACCGCTCCGGCGACATAGCAATTGAACTTCGACCTAATCTTCAATTTAACGCCGGTGAAGACAAAGTTACACACGGCACACGCAATTCTTACGATTCGCATGTGCCTCTGATATTCTTCGGCTGGAAGATTCCACATCGCGAATCGAACGAGCCGGTTTACACAATAGATATTGCGCCAACTATAAGCAGCTTACTGCACCTTACCGAACCTTCATCATGTATAGGCAAACCAATATTGGATGCTCTTGATCATAATCTTGATCGTGCTCATGATCTTGATCATGATCAATAACATACATATTCAGAGCAAAGAAAAGATAGGATGAGGCAATTTGGATCGGTTTGCGCCGCCAAAGAAGAATCCTAAATGTAGGGATCGGTCTGCCCGCTTCGCCAACGAGGCGAGTGACCGATCCGCCAGAGAGGAGAGCCCGCTTCGCCCCGCGTCGCCCCAATGTTGTCAGGTTAAGAATTATTGGGCTAAAGCCCTATTAGCTTTTATTTGTTCTAACCCCACGCTCTCGCCTCGTAAGCCGCAAGGCGAAGCGGGTAAGCGTGGGGTTACTAAACAAACATGTTCTCATTGGACTTTAGTCCAATGTCTATTAACCTAAACCTGACAGCATTGGGTTCAGCCCCTACAAAACAAATGTTAACTGCAAGGCTTGAATCTGCTGTGGTGGACAGGCATGTTCAGCCCCTACAAAACAAAACCCGCTGACAGCTAAAAACTGCGAATTAACAATTACTTAACAATTCCGTAATTCCCAATTAACATTTAAAACTAATATTTGCATCAACCAATAGGAGGTTAGAATGTTCGGTCTTTGGTTTTCAATATTTGGATTACTTTTCGGCGGCATTAGTTCGTTCGAAGCTAAACGGAAAGGAAGATCGCAGTCGGATTGGTTTGTTATGGGTTTTCTATTTTCGATTCCGGCAATCATTGTGTTACGCTTACTGCCCAACGAGCAAACAACGGAAAACGAAGAACAAATAAATTTAGGGATCGAGCGGAAGATTCCGTTTTCTACGCCAACTTATTCATGAGTGAGTGGAAGTAATTTCCCGATAGGAGGTTTGTCAAAATGTCGAACATCAATTTTGAAATCGCACTCTACAATTCTCCCTTTTTTGAAGAACTCGTAAGCGAGCTTTACCGGATATCACGCTACAAACGGAACATCTATAAAAAAATTCGAAGTGAAGACGAATACAAGAAAAAACTGTCGTTCGAAGAGAAAGCTATTCTGAAAGACTTATCTAAAAAAGAAAACAAACTCTTGCTGGAAATTCTTGTAAACAAACATTGGCTTAATCTTCCTACCGAAACCGTTGATTTTTTTGTTGAAGCACTGGGAGATAAGTACAAACTTTTTTCTCCTCTTGAAAATGAAAAGTATGAAAATAGTATTGAAGTTTAGTCCTCTTTGCTGCCGCCATTATTTCTCAACCTCAGTTCGCTAATGAATTATATAGATTTAAGAAAAATCATTCCGGCAAAATTTGATGCGGGCTTTCTTAAAAAGCCGTATGCATACCAAAAGCTGGTTTTGTTTCTACTCAATAAAATAATGCTTGTCGATAGGATTAACGAACTCTTAGTCAGACATAATCACCTAAGTCCGAAGCATTTTATCGATGAAGTTTTTGAAGAGCTGGGTTTTTCTTCTTTGATAGCGCACACGGACCTGAACAGAATTCCATGCGAGGGAAAAGTAATCTGCGTGGCTAATCACCCGACCGGTGCTCTTGATAGTCTGGCATTGCTAAGGGCTATCTTACACGTTCGGCGCGATGTAAAGATCGTTACCAACGATCTTCTGATGTGTTTTGAAAATCTTAACGAACATTTTCTTCCATATAACATTTACGATAAGTCGGTTCAGAAAGAAAATATTAAATTGATAAGCGAGTGGTTGGATAAGGATCATGCCTTGATAATCTTTCCGGCAGGTACAGTTTCAAGACTGAATTGGTTCAGAATTACAGACTCAAAATGGCGAAGGGGCGCGGTTCACTTTGCCAAGAAACATAATTCATCCATTCTACCTATTTGGATTCAGGCAAGAAATTCCATCCTTTTTTATGCAGTTTCAGTTTTAAGCAAAAAACTTTCAATGCTGCTTTTTTCTTACGAACTCTTCAACAAGAAAAACAAATCTCTCCGCATAAGAATTGGCAACCTAATACCGGCTAAAGTTTTTAGTTCCTCTTTCATCAATGAAACATACCAGACAAAAATTCTGCGAAAGCACGCCGAGAGAGTTGGAAAAAATAAAAAAATCATCTTCTTAACAGAAAAAAATGTTAGTTCGCCGACTGATGCCAGAGTAATTAAAAAGGAATTGAACAACACCAACCTATTAGGCACCACTCACAACGGAATGAGAATTTATCTAACCAATCAGCAAGAATCCCCTCATTGTATTACCGAAATCGCGCGTTTGAGAGAACTCACATTCCGAAAAGTTGACGAAGGAACCGGCAAACGGCTCGACATGGATAAGTTTGATAGCCACTATTCTCACATTATTGTTTGGAATGATTTGGATCTCGATATCGTCGGCGCTTATAGAATTGTCAACGGGGCAAATATTCCGAACGGACTCGGCAAAAATGGATTTTATACTTCCACCCTATTTCACTTTACCGACGAGTTTAAATCGAATTATCTTCCATGGTCGGTTGAACTCGGCAGGAGTTTCGTTCAACAAAAATATTGGAACACAAATGCACTCAGTTACCTTTGGCAAGGCATCGGCGCTTACTTATATAAATTCCCGGAAGTCAAATATTTATTCGGCGGGGTAAGCATTAGCAGCAACTATTCCGAGTTATCTAAAGAACTTTTGGTTTCTTATTTCAATAAGTGGTTTGGTAAGAACACCGGGCTGGCATTTTCAAAGCAGCCGTTCACCATCAGCGAAACAAAAAAAATCGAATGTGCAAAAGTTTTTGACTCGGTAAATCAAAAAGATGATTACGCAAAATTGAAGAACATTTTGAAGACGCTCGGTTACTCGGTTCCTATTCTTTATAAGCATTATTCAGAACTTTGCGAAAAGGGCGGCGTAAGTTTTTTAGATTTCGGTTACGATCCGGATTTCAATAATTGCGTCGATGGTTTAATTCTTGTCGATGTGAAAAAGATAAAGCAAGAAAAGTTTGAGAAGTACGTTACTGCATGCATGCTTAATTCTGTTGTTGAGCCGGTTTGAAAACAATCCGGTAATCACTACCGCTTAATGTCATCAAGCTCAAACTCAATTTCACCGTATCCCATCAAGTTTCTTAGTGAGACAAAGCGGGCTTGTTCATGCTCATGCTCTTGCTCATGATCATGCTCTTGTTCTTGCTCTTAATCATAATCTTAATCGCTTTTATTTTCTCATGATCATGATCTTACTCATAATCATAATCGCTTTCAACTGAGTGCGAACGAGAGTAAGACCATGGGCAAGAGTAAGATTTCACTTTTTTTTCTGTGATCTGATATAAAAAAAGATTCCCTCCAAGGGCAAGGAGGGAATCCGAGGTCGGTTGTATCTACCCTTTCGTGGGAGTACCAGGGTATTCTTTGGGAGTCGCCTTCAATTTTGATGAATCTCCTCGCCGCAACCCGCT
>JAJYMU010000379.1 GCA_021786655.1 Bacteroidota bacterium | reverse complement strand
TATATCAAATCAAACCATCAATTATGAAAGTATATGAATGATTATCCGCTCATAAAATTTGTAATTCTTTTTATAGTCGGAATCATACTCCAATCCATATTACAGCTCGCCTACATATTTCTCTTCGTTCTATTTTTGGTTGCAGCATTTGCCGCCGTTGTTCATTCACTACTCGCACGTGACAAAGCAATTGTTCTGAAAAATTTCATTGTTCTTGTAGCAGTTATTTTATTCGGCTCAACTTATTATTCTGCATTTACTCAGAAGCAATATGTGTATCCGTTTCCGGAGCCAAAATATTCTGAAGCGAAGATTATAGGCACTGCTGAAAAAATTGATCTGAAACGGCAAGGCAGAATCAACTTTACTCTCTCATGTGATTCGGTTTACGCAAAAGGAAATTTGTTTAGAGGTAAATTTAATTTCCTATGTTCGGTTTATGATGATAATGAGAAGACGGAAAAACTATTCAATGAACTGAAAGTAGGGAATAAAATAGAATTAACCGGGACTTTGCAACGACCGAGGGACGAAAGAAATCCGGGTGAATTTGATTATCAGAAGTACCTATCAGCGAAAAGTATTAGCGGAATCGTTTCTGTGTATCATGCTGATATTGTTAAAGTTGTTTCGCAAGATGTTTCTTATTTCAAGAACGCTATTTTTGAAATTAGAAAGTCAATAGATGAAAGAATAACCGCGCTTCACAACAAAACTACTGCAGCGTTGCTTCGGGGGTTAATCCTCGCCGATCGGAGTATGATTGATTACCAAGTCAATGATTACTTTATTAATGCGGGAGTCGTTCATGTTTTGTCCGTTTCAGGACTGCATGTTGGATACGTAGTTCTAATCTTTCTTGTGGTTTTTAACCGGTTCAATATTTTCACGAGATATACTTTAACATTTCTTGGCTTATTGTTTTATCTGATCATAACGGGTGCGGATTCACCGGTGTTCAGATCAACAGTAATGGCATTTGCACTTCTAGCAGCGCCGGCAACCGGCAGAGAATACAATAGTTTGAATTCTTTGTCGTTGAGCGCGCTTGTAATTCTTCTTATCAGTCCGAAAGAAATGTTCAATCCAAGTTTTCAACTTTCTTTCTCGGCAATACTTTCACTCATTTTAATTTATCCGCCGATGAAAAAATTTTTTGAAGGACTCAACATCCGTCCAAATGCTTTGAAATGGTTTGCGCTATTTAGCGTCACTTCAATTGCTGCACAATTAGGAACCCTTCCGTTTACGTTGACTTATTTCCATCGGCTATCGGTCTCCGCGTTATTCGCAAACATTATTGTTATTCCCGTATCCGGCGCTATTGTTGGTTTAGGAATTTTGACCGTCGCTATAGGTGCAATTTCAAATTTTCTAGGGATTGTTTTTGGATCTGCAAGCGAACTGTTGACTTACTTTATGTATAAGAGCGTCCAGTTACTTGGGAATAAAAGTTTTTCTTACATCTCGTTTAATCAATTTAGCGCTTACGACGCTATCATATTTTATTTGGCAATTATCACGTTTGGATATATTATTAAAACATTTGCAAACGTTCGGGCAAAAGCGGTGGCGGCGGTACTGACTGTGATGCTCATGTTGGTTCTAATGCGGTTAGATAATTATGAGCTGATGCCGAAAAATGAATTATCGATGATGACTGTTGATGTCGGACAAGGGAACGCAGTATTGGTTAAGTTTCCAAATGGTGAGACCGCATTAATCGATGCCGGTAATTCAACGGCTTACTTCGATAACGGCGAGAGAGTTATCATTCCCTTGTTGGATCGACTTGGAATAGACCAGATTGATTACGGAATAGTATCGCATATCGATTCGGATCATTCCGGAGGATTTATTTCGCTCGTAAAGAATCATAGGGTTAAACAGATTCTCAAACCGGAAGCAGATACATCTTCGTTTCTTGAAAGAGATTTCGAAAAACTGCTGAAGGGTTATGATGTTCCGTTCAAATATTTTTCAAAAGAAAAATTTGCAATAGGCAACGCCCGTCTTTATGTTTTGAACGATACATTAAATTATTATCCGCCACCGGTCAGTTCAAATGACAAAAGTGGTATTGTTAAAATAGTGTATGGCAGGAATTCAATTTTGCTCACAGGAGATGCTAGTATTAGAATTGAAGAGAATTACTTAAATGAATACGGAAAGTTTCTCGCGTCCGATGTTTTGCTCGTCGGTCATCACGGCAGCAGAACGAGTACCGGTGATCAATTCCTCGCTCAAGTTCATCCGTCATTCGCTGTTATAAGCGCTGGTGTGATGAATAAATTTAAACATCCACATAAGGAGACGATTCAAAAACTTGACCAAGCCGGCACCAAAGTTCTGAGGACGGATAAACATGGGGCTATTCTGCTATGTTCGGACGGAGAAAAAATTAATCAAATTGATTGGCACCTAAGAGAAACTAAAATTCAATTGTAGGATTTGGATACAGAATGATCGTCAAAGAAAACTTTTCGTTAAAAAAGTTCAATACGTTCAAAGTTGAAGTAAACGCGCGATTCTATGCAGAGCTTGAATCTGCCGAACAAATTCTCGAATTAACTTCTCAAAAAGAATTTCAAAAACTGCCCGTTTTAATTTTGGGAGAAGGCAGCAATATCCTCTTCACTAAAAACTACAATGGCATTGTTGTTCGATTAATCTCTAAAGGGATCAAAGTTGTTGATGAGAACGCCGAGTTTGTTTTTGTGAACGCTCAAGCCGGCGAATCATGGGATGACCTGGTTACGTATTGCGTGGATAAAGAATATTACGGAATCGAAAATTTATCGCTTATTCCCGGTACGGTCGGTGCTGCGCCCATACAGAACATTGGCGCCTATGGCGTAGAGTTGAAAGATGCGTTTGTGTCGTTAGAAGGATACGATCTTGATAAACAACGGAAAGTTTGTTTCAGCAATAATCAATGTGCATTTGGATACCGGAACAGTATTTTCAAGAATGCACTGAAGAATAAGTTTCTGATTGCCAATGTAACGTTGAAATTGAAGAAGGAGAAGAGTTTTAATCTCAACTACCGTGCATTTCAAGAATTTGTTCAAAAAAAGAAAAGTACAGAAATAACTATTAAAGAAGTCAGCGATCTGGTGAAACGAATTCGAATGAGCAAACTGCCCGATCCTTCCAAGCTGGGCAATGCCGGAAGTTTTTTCAAGAATCCTGAAGTGGATAACAAGAAATTTTCTGAGTTAAAAAAATATTTCAGCGATCTAGTTTTTTTCAAGGTCGATGAACATTCATATAAAATCCCCGCCGGATGGTTGATTGAAAAATGTGGATTCAAAGGGAAGAAGAGCGGTAATGTCGGAACATACAACAAGCAAGCCTTGGTAATTGTCAACTTAGGCAGTGCGGATGGAATTGAGATTGTAAATTTTGCGGAACAAATCATTCAAGCGGTACATACAAAGTTTGGAATAAAATTAACTCCTGAAGTGAACATAATCTAATCAACTTATCAAAGGTGAATTATGGATTTAACAATTGTCTATGTTGGGTTGTCTCTCATCTTGTATTTCGTAATTCTTTTGGGAACATCCAGACTTGCTATTAGGAAGGGGTTCAATGGGGTTCTGATGTTTGTAGCAGCTTTGGTTTTACCGCCGATTGCCGTGATTATTTCGTTATTAATTATGGGCAGGAAAAATGTTGCCGCTGAAAGCGTCACACCGTTCGGCAATGTTATTAATGAAATAACACAACCGTTCATAGATTTGATGCATACATCCCGCGCATTGGTCGGACTTAACATTTCTTACACGCTAGAAGGCTTAACATATTTTGGTGTTCTTGGTTTGCTGGCAATTTATTTCAACAATTACACAGGGCTTGACGACATACGAGCCGGAAACATGGTTGGTATTTTAACAGCTGGTATTACTTTAAGTATGCTTTTCTTGGGTGCAACAGTTGATTGGATTGGTGTTCGTAAAGCGCTTCTCTACGCGTTATCATTCATGTTTGTCGGTAGAATTTTACTTTCCGTAGCTCCGCATTTGGGTGCGCCGGGCTTGTGGGGAGGTGCTCACATATATGCAATGCTTGGCATCTTAGGAATTGTTTTGGGATACGGAATTTATCAACCGGCGGCTTATGCAGCAGTAAAAAAGTTTACGAATGAAAATACCGCTGCAATGGGTTATGCGATGTTATACGGATTGATGAATCTCGGCGGTTATTTACCCGGATTGATTTCACCTCCGGTTCGAAGAGCAACGAGCATTTTGGGTGTCTTCTGGGTTTATGTTGCTTTAACTGTTGCCGGAATTGCCGTTGTCTATTTCATTATGACTAAGAAAGCTGTTGAAAAAGCGATTGCCAATGCAAGCGCTGAAAGAGGTGAAAAACAAATTGAAGATGATGACGAACTTTCGAAGATGACTGCAAAAGAAAAAATGAAATTTTACTTCAAAAATTTTCCTCTAAGAGATCGCCGTTTTTTATATTTTATTTTCATATTGATTCCAGTGCAGACACTGTTTGCTCATAATTGGCTGACCATTCCTCAATATACCAGCAGAGCGTTCAATGGATTTGTTCAGGACAATTTTGAATTCTTTGTAAATCTCAATCCAATCTTGATTTTCATATTAGCACCGATGGTTGCAGCACTGACCTCTAAAAAGAATACCTATACAATGATGATTATCGGAACATTTGTTATGGCATCACCAACATTTATTTTAGCACTGGGTCCCAACTTTGATACTCTTGTGGCTTATATAATCATAATGACAATCGGCGAAGCAATGTGGCAGCCGCGATTCTTGCAGTGGGTTGCTGAAATTGCTCCTAAGAACATGACCGGAATCTACATGGGCATAGGACAATTCCCATGGTTTCTCACAAAAGTTATTACTAGTCTGTACTCGGGATGGTTTTTAATGCATTACTGTCCTGTTGATACACCGCCATCGCAAATGCATACGGAAACAATGTGGCTGATTTACGGGTTCATCGCTATAGCAACTCCTATAGGATTGATACTAGCGCGGAAATGGATGATGAAAGGTTTTAAGACGAAACACGAAGGCTAGCAAACAAAAGATTCATTGAAGTATAACGGGTAATCTTTTTTATCTCAATGGATTACGAAGATTACCCGATTTTATAATTGCCTACTGAAAAGATTCATCTTCATCTATCTCGATGTTGTCGATAGAGTTCAGCATACTGCTCATCATGTCCTTAAACTGAATGCCGCTTTCTAAATGAAACTTGCTCAACATCGAAAACTCAGCGAGACCATGCAAGACAAATTCCATGAATAAAAGTTTGTCATATTCGTCAAGATTTCTGAATGTTCTATCAATCAATTCTTTCAGACCAGTGACGGAGCAAAGAATTGTTTTGTATTCTTTACCGTTCAGTTTTGCAAGAAGATCAACAGTTTGTCCCTTTGCAAACCAATGGACGATAGGTGAGTAGGGATTTACGCCGTTCTTCTTTTTCAGATTGTCCGGATTCGGAAAATAATTTATGAACTGGGATTTGATTGCTTTACCAATCAAAATGTTTGCTACTTTGTACGGACCTTCCTGCTCACCTTCATAAACCAATTCTACCTTTCCAGTGATGGCTGGAATTACGCCGATCAAATCTGAAATTCTTACCACAGTTTTGGACTCGTTGTTAATGAGAAGCCGTCTTTCGGCAAAGCTTACAATATTTTCCAGCGCCGAAATCGTTAGCCGAGCAGAAACGCCGCTTTTCGAATCGACAAACTCGCTTGCTCTGGCTTCAAACGCGATTTGTTCGATTATGTCTTTGATAAGTTCCGGCACAAAAAGTTTTTCATTCTGATGGTCTGCAATTTTCGCTTCTTGCGCGGTTATGCTTTTGGAAACAGAAATTGTTTTCGCGTAGTGCGTTAGTATTTGGGAATCAATTCTGTCCTTTAGCGGGGTTACGATCGATCCTCTGTTGGTATAGTCCTCAGGATTTGCGGTGAATACAAACTGAACATCCAGCGGCAAACGAATTTTGAATCCCCGGATTTGAACATCTTTCTCTTGAAGAATATTAAACAGCGCAACTTGAATACGTGCTTGAAGGTCGGGCAATTCATTGATTACAAATATTCCGCGGTGAGAACGTGGTATTAATCCGAAATGTAGTACTCTTTCGTCGGAATAGGGAAGTTTGAGAGACGCAGCTTTTATCGGGTCAACATCACCGATCAAATCGGCAATCGTTACGTCCGGCGTTGCGAGTTTCTCCGTGTACCTTTCGTCGCGACTAATCCACGAAATCGGTGTCTCATCGCCAAGTTCTGCAATCTTATCTTTCCCGAATCTTGAGAGAGGATAAAATGGGTCGTCGTTCAATTCAGAACCTTCAATAATTGGTATAAACTCATTCAGCAGATTCACCATCAACCGGGCAATTTTTGTCTTCGCTTGTCCGCGCAAACCGAGAAGAATAATATTATGCCGTGAAAGGATTGCAGTTTGAATTTCCGGGATTACCGTTTCATCGTAACCGATAATTTTATCGAACGAGCTCTTTTTGTTCTTTAAAATTTCGATAAGATTGTTGCGCATCTCGTCCTTGATATGAACGGAACGGTAACCGCTTCTTTTCAATTCACCAAACGTTTTTATTTTTTCAAAATTGTGAAGCATCATTTTCATCCCTTTATCTTAAGGTTTTTCTGCGGTTGCGGACAAAATCCTCGAACATAAATTCACCCAATCCGCCGAGTCCGCTGTAGTACGCTCTGCCTTGATTGACTTTTGTGAACTCATGCACAAACTGGCGGAGGTATGGGTCGCGCGCAATCATAAAAGTTGTAATTGTAATTCCCAGCTTTTTGCATCTTGCCGCTTGATCGAGAGTTTTGTTTACAATCTTACGATCAAGTCCGAAACTGTTTCTGTAATATTTGATTCCGAGTTTCAAACACGTCGGTTTACCGTCGGTTATCATAAAAATTTGTTTATTCTTAGTTTTCTTCCGTCTCAAAATGTCGGCGGCAAGTTCCAAACCGGCAACAGTATTTGTGTGAAACGGTCCGACTTGCAAGTACGGGAGGTCTTTTATCTCAATCGGTCTCGCGTCATCGCCGAAGACGATTATGTCGAGCGTGTCTTTGGGGTATTGCGTTGTAATCAGTTCCGATAGAGCCATGGCAACTTTCTTTGCCGGAGTAATTCTATCTTCGCCGTAAAGTATCATCGAGTGTGAAATGTCTATCATCAAAACTGTTGACGTGGAAGTTTTATAATCCCTTTCTTCAACTTCAAGATTATCTTCGGTTAACTTGAAATCATTCAGTCCATGTTTGATCTGCGAATTTTTAATCGAAGCAGTCATATCAATCTGATCTAGCGCGTCCCCAAACTGATAGTCCCTTCGGTTGGCAGTTTTTTCGTCGCCTTCTCCCGAAAAGGGAGTTTGGTGACTGCCGCGGTCAGTTTTTTTTAGCTTGGAAAATATTTCTTCTAAAGACCGGCGGCGTATTTGCTGTTCCATTTTCGATGTGATAACAAAATTACCGTTGCCGTTCTCTTCTTCTTTAACATATCCTTGGTCTTTCAAATCTTGAATAAAATCGCCGATGCCGTATTCATCGCCGGTAAGATTGTATTTCCTATCAAGGTCGTTCAAAATGTTTAATGATTGGGCAACATCGCCGGCAGTGATATTTAAGAGCTGCATAAAAATATTCAGCAGTTGTTTAAATGCGTTTCCGCCGGAAGAGGAAGGAATGTATTCGGAAAATCTATAGCCGATCATGTGAACTTTTTCCTTTATAAACTATGATTCGAAGTGGAAAGTTCATATAATTCATTCGGTTATTGAAGCTAATAGGATTTTACCAGTCTGAAAATAATCTGTAAAATTCATTACATTTAACAAGCTAAATTTTAATTACTTAATCGTTCCCAGACATCAGAAAAAAAATTGGATCTGGCTAAACAGTACATAATACAATGCGTAGTAGCCGCAGCCAATAATCTCCGCTTGAGTTCGGAAAAAATTGAAACTGTCGCAATCATTAGAGAAAGATTGTCGAATGCTGCCGATCTAAACGAAGAAATAAAAAACTTCAAAAAGATAACGGAACTTTCCAAACTGGGAATTAAACTCGGCGAACTTGTAAATTTTATCGACAACGGTAAAATTGACTTTCTAAAACTTTCCGACAAATTCAAAGAACACAGTTACAGCTTGGTTAGAGAAATCAGCAGCATATTGGATGTTGTAACTCCCCAGATGGCTCGCGCACTATTTCAAAAATTCTCTGAAGACACAATCAAAGTTGATCTTACCAAGAGAGAGGAAACCGCTTCTGCTGCTGTTCCAACTTCCGTCAAACCGCCGATAGAACTTGAAATACCGATCAGAACAAAAGCTGATGAACTTAAAGAAGCGATTATATTTGAAGAGTTGAATAAAGAGACGGCTTTCAATTTTGAAAATTATGAAGAGAAGGTTCTTAAACCGGTAAAAGAACTTGATTCATTCTTAAACCGCGTGCTTAAATTTGATTATACCGAAAATGAAATCAGCAATTACATTAAGGTGATGAAAGAACACGCGGAACTTTCTCGGAAAATAGGTTTCGAAATACTTTCCAACATGCACAGAATATTTTCTTCCGGTTTGGAAATGATAAATCAAAAAAAAATTCCGCCGAGTGCAAATATTATCGAATCGCTTAGGGCATGTCTGATTGTAATAGTTGCCGTCGTTAGAGGAAAGGAAGTAGATATAACCAGTTATTTGAATCGAGCCGAGAATTTCGGCAAAACAATTTTTCCCAAACAGAAGGAAAGATAAATGGAAATTTATGCTGTGATTATGGCCGGCGGAGTTGGTTCCAGATTTTGGCCTAGAAGCAAAGAAAGAAAGCCAAAACAGTTGATAAGAATCGTGGGCGAAAATACTATGATTCAAGACACGGTGAAACGTTTGGAAGGACTTGTTGAGAATAAGAACATCATCATCATTACCAATAAAGTTCAGAAGTTAAGAGTGAAGGAACAACTGCCGCAGATTCCGCCGGAAAACATTATTGATGAACCGTTCGGAAAAAATACTGCTGCATGCATCGGGCTTGCATCGGTTCTCGTGAAAAGTAAAAATCCGGATGCGGTTGCGATCACGCTCCCTTCCGATCACTTGATAAAAGACGAAGCCGAATTTAGAAAATGTTTGTTGGGATCTGCAGAGTTTGCAAATAAATCGAAAGGGCTGGTTACGATTGGTATTACGCCGACACGCCCGGAAACCGGTTACGGCTACATTCAATTTGACGAAAAGGGTGTTGATAAAAATATTTATAAGGTACTCACTTTTGCTGAGAAGCCGAATCTCTCGACGGCACGACAATTTATGGAATCGGGTGACTTTCTTTGGAACTCGGGAATTTTTATTTGGCGCGTTGATACAATTCTTGAAGAGATTAAGAAACATCTTCCTGATCTCCACGACGGGTTGGAAAAAATTGAAGAATCAATTGGCACGGATGATTTTGAGAGACAACTGGTTCATGTTTACGGACAACTGAAAAGCATTTCCATCGATTATGGTGTTATGGAAAAATCTGACACCGTTTATCTTACCAAAGCGGATTTCTATTGGAACGACGTAGGTAACTGGGAAGCGGTTTACGAAGTATCGCAGAAGAATGATGATGGCAATGCAATAGTTGGTGATGTGTACACAGAAAATACATATGACTCATACATTTTCTCTCCGAGAAAGTTTTCAGCAGTAATAGGCGTTGCCAACTTGGTAATAATCAACACGAACGATGCGCTTCTGGTTTGTCATCGTAACAACGCCCAAGACGTGCGGCAAGTTGTAGATCACCTTAAATTGAATAAGCGGACTGAACTCATTTAATATTGCTCATGAAAAAATTAATTACCGAAGACGACGTAAAAAGAATTATCAAAAGCGGTGCAACAGAAATTGTTGTTGAAAAAGGTTCCGTTTTGACACCGCTGGCAAAAGACAGAATTCGATCGTCCGGCATAAAAGTTTTGGAAGGCGGCTCAACAAATTCAGCAAACAATCCTAACATCAAAAAGAAAATTGTAATTGGTTCGGATCATACCGGAGTGAAGCAGAAAAAGGTTCTTTTTGATTTTTTGAAAAATGAAGGGTATGAAATTAATGATGTCGGAACGTTTACCGAGGATTCTGTAGATTATCCCGACATAGCTTACAATGTTGCGAACCGAGTAGCGATTGGTGAATGCGATTTTGGGATTCTGCTGGATGCTACGGGGATACCGTCTGCGATCACCGCGAACAAAATCCCGGGTATTAGAGCGGCAACATGTTATAATGAATTCTCCGCCAAAAGTTCGCGCGAACATAACGATGCAAACGTGCTGGTACTTGGCGCCCGTTCGCTTGGCGAAGAAACGATTAAATTGATTGCCGGGGTTTGGCTGAAATCTAATTTTTTAGGCGACCGGCATCAGCGCCGTCTCGATAAAATCAAAATGATTGAAGAAAAATTTTCTAAGAAGTAATATTCTATTATTTTTGCATATCACCTTATACTTACAATATTTTTTCATTTAGACCGAGAAATTTCTTGTATATCGAAAAAGCAAAAGTCGAATCGATAGAAAAAATAAACGAACAAACATTTTTATTAAAATTATTTTCTCCGTCAATCGCTTCATCTGCCAAACCGGGACAGTTCTGCAATGTCAAAGTTTCCGAAAGAACAGATCCATTGTTGAGACGGCCATTCAGCATCTGCAACGTTGAAGGTGAATCGATTTATTTTCTTTTTGATATTCACGGCGAAGGGACTAAACTTCTCTCCCACAAAAAATTTGAGGACGAAATTGAAATCTTAGGACCTCTCGGCAAAGGGTTTGTTTACGATGGCTCATACGAAACGGCCGTTATTGTTGCCGGTGGATTGGGAACAGCACCGTTTCCGTTTTTGATTAACCGGCTTTCAAAGGATAAAAAAGTTGCTGCGTTTGTCGGCGCCAGATCGAAAAATTTAGTGCTTCAACATGGACTGAAAAATATTTCTGTTGCGACCGACGATGGCTCGGTGGGATTTCACGGCACGGTGGTTGATCTTCTGAAAAAGGAAATTTCTTCGATTGCAAAAAATAAATTTCGAATATTTGGATGCGGACCCAACCCGATGATGAAAGCGCTTCAGAAATATGCAATGGAAAATAATTTCGACTGTCAAATTTCGGTTGAGGCGGCAATGGCTTGCGGTTTCGGAATTTGCCAAGGCTGTCCCATCGAAGCGAGCGACGGCGAATCATATTTGCTGGTATGCAAAGACGGCCCGGTGTTTGACGCGAAAAAGGTGAAGATATGAGCATAGATTTATCGGTAAATATTGGAGCGTTGAAACTCAAAAATCCGGTATTGCTTGCGTCGGGAACTGTTGGTTATGGTAATGAAATAGCACAATTCACGGACTTAAGTAAGCTCGGCGGGATCGTAACAAAATCTCTTTCGCTCAAACCTCGCAAAGGAAATCCTCCGCAGAGGATTGTGGAAACTCCATCGGGAATGCTGAATGCAATTGGTCTTGCGAATGTCGGCGTGGAAGTTTTTATAAAAGAAAAAATTCCGTTCTTGAAAGAACTGAACACAACGTTAATTTGTAACATTGCTGCCAGCACGATAGAAGAATACGTCGAATGCGTGAATATTCTGAAAGGCGAGGAGACGATCAAAGCTTTCGAGATTAATGTTTCTTGCCCGAATGTGAAAGAGGGAGGACTTGAATTCGGAAACGATATCAATGCAGTCGGTCGTATAACCGAAAAAGTGAGAGCGGCAACAAACAAACCGATCATCATAAAACTTTCGCCGAACGTTTCAAGAATTTCCGATTTTGCAAAAACGGTAAAGCAAAACGGCGGCGACGCAGTTTCTGCTATTAACACTCTTGTCGGAACATCGTTCGATATAAACACGCGCAGACCGAAAATAAAAAATGTTACCGGCGGACTTTCGGGACCGGCAATCAAACCGATTGCGCTTGCAAAAGTTTTGGAGATCAAGCGGAACGTTGACATTCCGATCATTGGTATCGGCGGCATAATGAACTGGAAGGACGCCGTTGAGTTTATGATTGTCGGCGCTTCGGCTATACAACTTGGGACAGTGAATTTTATAAATCCAAATGCCGGTGTAGAAATACTTCAAGGTCTGGAAGAATACTGCCGGAAAAATTCAATCGAAAAATTATCTTCATTAACCGGGTCGTATCAAATCTAACATGGATATAAAATCCGCACTCGAAAAACTCTATTCGATGCATCAATTCGGTATTAAGCTGGGATTGGAAAAAACTTATCATCTGCTGGAACAGCTCGACAATCCTCACAAGAATTTGAAATGCATTCACATTGCCGGTTCGAACGGAAAAGGAAGCACCGCTTCATTCATCGCAAGCATTTTAACAGAAGCCGGCTGCAAAGTTGGTCTTTACACCTCACCTCATTTCGTAAAATTCAACGAGCGTATCCGTATCAACGAAAAAACGATTGATGATGCATATATCGCAAAATTTGTTGACGATCTGAATGATTATATTGAAGAGAATCAGCCGACATTTTTTGAAGTGACAACTGCTCTGGCGTTCAAATATTTTTACGAACAGAAAGTTGATTACGCCGTTGTTGAAACCGGTTTGGGCGGAAGGTTGGATGCAACGAACGTCATTCATCCAATTGCCTCGGTTATCACATCAATTAGTTTGGAACATACAGAGCATCTCGGAAATACAATTGATAAGATTGCGGCCGAGAAGGGCGGCATCATCAAAGCTAATACGCCGGTTCTTATCGGAAAGCTTTCAACAGAAGCAA
>JAJYMU010000021.1 GCA_021786655.1 Bacteroidota bacterium | reverse complement strand
ATCTTTATCTGCGCGGGGATGTAAGCAGCCAACGGTTTTACCACGGCTGGTAAATCGTGACCGATGATTTCCTTGATCTTCTCTTCAATCATGTTGGTCTCTGAAAATTTTAATTAAATATAGCAAATTTTTTTCGGGAATTTCCTTCCGAATTAGCAACCAAGTTTTTTCTTTTGAGTTTCATCTCGTTATCTTTGCCATCAAAATTGGAGAACACATGACCGGTGATAAATTTCAGAATCTTTACGATATCATGATCAGACTTAGGAAAGAATGCCCGTGGGACCGCGAGCAGACTCATGATTCGATCAAAGGCGCAACATTGGAAGAAACTTACGAGGTATTGGAAGCGATTGATCTCAAGGATTATGAAGAATTGAAAGCGGAACTCGGCGATTTGTTGCTTCACATAGTTTTTCATTCCGTTATCGCAGACGAGAATAAAAATTTCAACATCGACGACGTAATTGATTCGATCAGCGATAAATTGATCAGAAGACATCCTCATGTATTCGGCGATACAAAAGTTAAGGACACAAAAGAAATTCTTAAGAACTGGGAGGAGATAAAACTTTCCGAAGGAAGAGATTCTGTTCTCGAAGGTGTTCCGAAAAATTTGCCGGGTTTGGCGCGGGCTTATCGCCTTCAGGAGAAAGCTTCCAAAGTCGGTTTCGATTGGGAGAAAAAAGAAGACGTTTGGAAAAAAGTAATAGAAGAAATTGAAGAGATGCATGAGCAGGAACGAGACGGAACATTCGAAGAATTTGAAAAAGAAATGGGAGACGTTTTCTTCGCGCTTACAAATTATGCAAGATTCCTCGGCGTCAATCCGGAAAACGCGCTGAGAAGGACAAATGAGAAATTCATTTTGAGATTTAGTTACGTAGAAAAAAAGATTAAGGAGTTAGGTAAAAACTTAAGCGACTCCAACTTGGAGGAAATGGATAAGTACTGGGAGGAAAGCAAGAAGTTCGACTAAGCTCTCTTGCCGTTATTGTTGTAATGTTTTTCGTACGCGTTGATAATGTCTTTAACCAATTTGTGCCGGACTACGTCACCTTTGTCAAAGTAAACAAATCCCACACCGTCAATATTTTTTAAAATTTCTTTCACTTGCACAAGTCCGCTCTGTGAATAACTCGGCAAATCAATCTGTGTTATGTCTCCGGTGATAATTGCTTTCGAGTTGGGACCGAGACGTGTAAGGAACATTTTCATCTGCATACCGGTAGCGTTTTGAGCTTCGTCCAAAATAACGTAGGCATTGTTGAGCGTTCTGCCGCGCATGTATGCCAGCGGAACGATTTCTATCATCCCTTTTTCAATATAATTGCGAAGCTGATCCGACGGAAGCATTTCTTCAAGCGCATCATAAAGCGGGCGCAGGTACGGATCAATTTTTTCTCTAAAATCTCCGGGTAGAAAACCCAAGCTTTCACCCGCTTCAACTGCGGGTCTTGAAAGAATTATTTTTTTAACGATTCCTTTTTTCAGCGCTGATACCGCGAACGCAACTGCAAGAAAAGTTTTTCCAGTTCCGGCGGGCCCAATGGCAAATAGAATATCGTTCTCTCTAACACTTTTCGTATACACAATTTGGTTAGGCGTCTTCGCCTTGATAACATCCTTCTTGGAGTAAAGAACGATATTGTCAAACTCATTCCCATTTATTATTTCTTTACCTTGCAACGTTAGATCGATGATTGTGAAAACATCGCTGCTCTGAAGCTTGCCGGTTGTGTTGAGAACAAATATCATTTCTTTGACAACTTTCTCAACGGCTTCAACTTCTTCCGGAATGCCTTGAACAAAAACATTGTCTCCGCGGACAATTACATTTGCTGAAAACCTTTCTTCAATAGGTTTAATATTTCCATCGTTGATCCCGAGGAAAGAGAGGAGATCGACGTTATCCAGCTTAATATTTTTTTCTACTTGCGTAAGCGCCTCCATAAATACAAAAGCCCTCTTCAGTCGCTGAAAAGGGCTTTATCTTAAAATTATCTAACACAATTTTTTACAAGCATTCCTTACTTGGTAGTTTTTGCTGCTGGTTTAGTTGCAGCAGGAGTTTGTGTCTGTGTTGGAGGAGCAGGCTTGTAATTTCTTCTAATCTTATCATACTTTGCCTTTTCCTCTTCGGTCAAGTTAGGAATCTTGAAGATTTGTTTCGGGAATATCAAATCCGGATTTTTAATTTGGTCGCGGTTTGCCTTATAAATAATCGGCCATGCAAATGGGTTATCGTAATGTTCTTTCTTCTTCGAGATATTCCATAAGCAATCGCCTTTTACTACGGTGTAATTAATTTCTTTTGGTTTTTCAATCCAAGCGTCTAATTTCTTCTGAAGTTGATTGTGAACTTTATCGAAAAATTGCGGCAGAGCACTGATCTTATTGTTTTTCATAGCATCAAGTTCAGCTTGTCTATCGGCTTTAGGCGCAACTTGATTATCAATCTTGTTCGTCAATTCATCAAGTTGTTTTCCGAAATTATCGACGTCTGCTTTTGTTGCGCCGACCATTGCATACAATTCATCTATGCAAGCGTCGTAAGTTTTTAAGCCGTCTCTCATCTTCTTCAGATTAGCAACATCACTCTTTAAGGTATTAAGCTCGCTTGTAAGAGCGACTTTCTGGGCAGACAAACGATTCATTTCATTCTGCCACTCCTCTTTGGTCATGTCTTCAGTCCGTTGCGCAAAAACATTAGCCGTGAGGAGTACAAATGCAAATAAAACCAAAAAATATTTGTACACTTTCATTTAAAATCTCCTTTAGATTATTTAACTATTAAAATTACTTTCCCATCTTCTCAAGATTTTTTTGAGTTTCTGCTTTTAGTTTTGCGCATTCATCCAACTTTGCATTTTTCTCTGCAATCTCCCTTTCAAGCGCAGCTTTTTCATCTTTCAAAGAATTTACTTCTTTGTCAAGTGCTTTTACTTCAGAACGAAGTGCTTCAAGTTCCGCTACTTGTTCCTCGGAGACACCGCTGCAGCCGGTAAATCCAATTACTCCGGCAATCAGCAGTATAATGAGTGCAGAATTCATAACTTTTTTCAACATCTGAATCCTCCTTGAATTTATTAAGTGATATGCTATTTAAATATACTTAATTTAGAACAAAATCGTCAGTCAATGCTATAAATTTTAATTGGATATTTTACCTATTATACTGGCAAAATTGTTCCCGGAAATTATTAGATGATCGAAGACTTCTATATTGAGAATCTTGCCAGAATCAACCATTTTTTTGGTTATTGCGATGTCTTCTTGGCTCGGTTCGAGATTTCCGCTAGGATGATTGTGCAAAAGAATGATATTTGCCGAATTATTCTCGATTGCCACCTTAAATACCTCTCTAGGATGAACCACGCTTGAATTGAGATTTCCGACAGAAATTAACTCAAACTTAATAATGCGGTTAGCCGAATTTAGACAGACAACGTAAAATTTTTCTTTGACTTCGTCTCTGAGAAGAGGAATAAAAATATTTGCAACATCTTCCGGAGAAGTTATTTTTTTGTTTGAATGCCATTTCTTTTGTGAATCGATTCTTCTGCTGATTTCGAACGCAGCAAGAAGCGAACATGATTTGTCTTTTCCAATTCCGGGAAATTTTTTCAAGGCATCAAGAGTTTGTCCGGTGAGCGCGTTAAGATTTTCGTACTTGTAAAGTAATTCTTGCGAAAGTTGAATGACGGATTTCCCTTTTGTTCCGGTTCGAAGAAGAATTGCAATTAGTTCAGCATCGCTTAAACTTTGAACTCCGCGCAACATTAATTTTTCGCGCGGGCGGTCATCTAGCGGTAATTCTTTTACTTTCATTGCTACCCCTATTTTTTTATTCCCACTCAATTGTTGCTGGCGGCTTCGAGCTGATGTCATACACAACACGATTCACGCCGCGCACAGATCTAATTATTTTGTTCGATACCGCCTCAAGAAATTCCGGCTGGAACCAGTACCAATCTGCCGTCATGCCGTCAGTAGAAGTAACGGCTCTAAGAGCGACAACGTTTTCGTACGTGCGCGCGTCGCCCATAACACCAACTGACTGAACCGGAAGCAAAACTACAAACGCTTGCCAAATGTTATCATAAATTTTTGCAGAGTGAAGTTCATTTATGAAAATGTCATCGGCTTCGCGCAAAACTTCCAGCCGCTCTTTCGTAATTTCTCCTAGTACTCTTACCGCAAGTCCAGGCCCTGGGAACGGGTGCCGCTTAATAAATATTTCGGGCAGCCCTAATTCTCGTCCGATCGCTCTAACTTCATCTTTGAATAATTCTCTGAACGGTTCGATCAATTTCAAATTCATCCGATCAGGCAAACCTCCGACGTTATGGTGAGTTTTAATCGTGACGGACGAACCTTTTACCGACACGGATTCAATCACGTCGGGGTATAAAGTACCTTGAACCAAAAATTCTGCATCGGAAAATTTCTTTGCTTCGTTTTCAAAAATCTCGATGAAAGTATTGCCGATAATTTTTCTTTTCTTCTCCGGTTCGGTAACACCCTTTAGTTTGGAAAGAAAAAGTTCCGACGCATCAACATGATCGACGCGCATGTTGTAATTTTCTTTAAACATCTTTATGATTCCGGCGCTCTCATTTTTTCTCATCATGCCATGATCTACATGAATACAAACCAGTTGATCGCCAATTGCCTTGTGTATGAGCACCGCGGCTACAGATGAATCAACGCCGCCGCTGAGGGCGCAAATAATTTTTTTACCGCCGACTTTCTTTTTCACTTCGTCAATCGTCGTGGTGATAAAACTCTCCGAAGTCCAGTCCGGAGAACATCCGCATATCTCATACAGAAAGTTGTTCAGAATCGTCTTACCGAATTCTGTATGGGTTACTTCCGGGTGGAACTGAATGCCATAAATTTTCTTTGCCGGATTCGATATTGCGCACAGCGGCGAGTTGTCGGTTTTTGCCGTCAAGTGAAATCCATCCGGAAGTTTAGTCACATAATCGCCGTGACTCATCCAGATTACCGATCCGTCTTTCACTCCCATGAGCAGAAGGTCGTCATCAATAATTTCAAGATGAGCTTTGCCGTATTCCCTATCTTCTGCCGGTTCTACTTTTCCGCTGAGATGCTTAGACATTAATTGGAGTCCGTAACAAATCCCAAGGATGGGTATCCCTAGTTCAAAAATTTCTTTTGAGATGTTCGGAGCGCCTTCGTCGTTCACGCTCATCGGTCCACCGGAAAGAATTATTCCCGTCGGCAACTCTTCCTTAATTTTTTCAAGGGGATAATTATGCGGATGAATTTCAGAATATATTTTGCTCTCGCGGATTCGTCTGGCAATGAGCTGTGTATATTGCGATCCGAAATCAAGGATCAAGATTTTCTGTTTGTGAATCATAAAGAAGTGAAGTTTATTTTAAAATGAAAGGCAGAATCCAAAAACGGATTTTGCCGGTATGAAAAAAATAATAAATTATCAGTGACCTAATTGAGCTTGGTAAGATACCGCGTCAAGCAGACCATTCAACTGAGAAACGTCGGATAATTCAACTTTGATTATCCATCCTTCTCCATATGGATCGGCATTTACAAGTTGCGGCTCATCGTTAAGTTTCTTGTTTAATTCCAAAACTTTTCCGCTTGCCGGCGCATACAAATCGCTTACGGTTTTTACCGCTTCAATCGTTCCAAACGATTCGCCCGTAGTAAGCTCGGTTAATTCGGGATTGATATCAACATAAACGATATCGCCAAGTTCGCCTTGAGCAAAATCGGTTATGCCGATTGTCCCAACGTTGCCTTCAACTTTAATCCACTCGTGATCTTTCGTGTACTTTAAATTACCTGGAATATTCATTGCTGCCTCATGAATTTAAGTTAATGTGTTGATCAATAAATGATGTATCGAAATCGCCTTCGATAAATTTTTCGCTCTCTAAAACTTTCTGGTGGAAAGGTATTGTTGTTTTAATTCCTTCGATTTTAAATTCTTCCAAAGCTCTTCTCGCCCGTCTAATTGCATGAGGTCTGTCGGTTCCCCAGATAATCATTTTTGCAATCAATGAATCGTAATTAGGAGGAATGACATACTCGTTGTAAACATGAGAATCAATTCTCACGCCGAAACCGCCGGGAAAATGCAAGTACTCAATCTGTCCGGGCGACGGTCTAAAATTGTTCTGCGGGTCTTCGGCATTAATACGAAATTCAATTGCATGACCTCTCGGATCTTTGGGCGGGTCTTCAATTCTTTCGCCAGCAGCGACAAGTATCTGGTTCTTCACAAGATCTATATTGCGAACCATTTCGGTAACCGGATGCTCAACTTGAATTCTCGTATTCATTTCTATGAAATAAAATCTACGGTGCCTATCAACAAGAAATTCAATTGTGCCTGCACCTTCGTAATTAACAGAACGAGCGCCAAGCAGTGCTGCTTCTCCCATTTTTTCTCTTATCTCGGAAGTGATGAACGGTGAAGGTGATTCCTCAATTAATTTTTGATGCCGTCTTTGAATAGAACAGTCTCTTTCACCATACTGATAAACATTTCCAAATTGATCGCCAATTATTTGAATTTCAACGTGTCGGGGATTTTCGACAAACTTCTCCATGTAGAGCGCCGGATTGGCAAATGCCGCGTTAGCTTCGTTGCTGGCAGTTTGGAATGCCTTCTCTAATTCATCCTCTTTCCAAACTATGCGCATTCCTTTTCCGCCGCCGCCGGCAGATGCTTTAAGCATAACCGGGTAACCAATATGCTTGGCAATTTTTTTCCCTTCTTCAACATCGTTTACAACGCCTTCGCTTCCGGGAACAACAGGCACGCCTACTTTCTTCATCGTTTCTTTCGCGAAAGCTTTATCGCCCATTTTGCGGATAGAATCTGCGGACGGACCAATAAATTTTATATTAGAGTCCGCGCATATTTCGCTGAACTCGGCATTTTCAGCCAAGAACCCATAACCGGGATGAATTGCATCCGCTCCGGTTATTTGAGCTGCGGAAAGTATGTTTGGAATTTTTAAATAGCTTTGATTGCTAGGCGCCGGTCCGATGCAAACTGCTTCGTCGGCAAAGACAACGTGAAGAGAATCCCGGTCAACTTCGGAATAAACTGCAACCGTGGGAATGCCAAGTTCTTTACAAGTTCGGATGATTCTAAGTGCTATCTCTCCCCGATTGGCAATTAAGATTTTCTTAAACAAAATTCCCTCTAAAAAGTTTTGATAACACTAAACCGTTTCGATCAAGAACAGAGGCTGGTTGTATTCAACCGGTGTAGCGTTTTCGACAAGTATCTTTACGATTTTACCGCTAACGTCACATTCAATTTCATTCATCAATTTCATTGCCTCAACTATGCAGAGGACTGTGCCCGTTGAAACCGTACTACCAACCTGAACATAGGGATCTGCATCGGGCGCCGGTGCGCGGTAAAACGTTCCGACAATTGGTGATTTGATTTCATGAAATTTTGTTTGAGTTTCTTCAGTGGTCGCGGCGGGTTTGGTTTCGATTGACTGCGGCGTTGGAACCTGAATACCGGCAGGTCTATAATAATCACCGACGGGTTGAAGATGCACTTGCGACGTTTGTTTTGAATTTTTGGAAATCTTTACTTTCAATTCACCTTCTTGAACCGTGAACTCGGTGACTTCACTTTGCTCAACCATTTTGATGAGCTTCTTCAGTAGGTTTATGTCCATGCTATTCAGCCTTAGTTTTTAACTCGTTCAACATACCCACCTGTTCGTGTATCAACTTTTAAAACATCCCCTTCATTTATGAACAGTGGAACGTTTATTTTAGCACCAGTCTCCAGTTTTGCCGGTTTGAGAGTATTACTGGCTGTATCGCCTTTGAACCCGGGTTCTGTTTCACTGACTTTTAATGACACAAAAATTGGAATCTCAACAGAGATTATTTGTTCTTGTCCATCCAGAAGAATTTCAACTTCGGTTCCTTCTTTCAGATAATTCACGCCTTCACCAAAGAGTTCTTCCGAAACCGTGATCTGTTCGTAGGTTTCGTTGTCCATCAAAACCAGTCCGGCAGATTCACGATACAGGTATTGATATTTTCTTCTTTCAACTCTTACTACTTCTACAGATTCACCTGAACGGAAAGTATTATCCAAAACTCTTCCGGTTTTAAGATTTTTTAATGATGTTCTAACGAAAGCACCGCCTTTACCCGGCTTAACGTGCTGAAACTCCACAATCACATAAGGATCGCCTTTGTATTTTATGATTAGTCCGTTTCTGAAATCTGAAGTATCCGCCATATAAAACTTTATCCTTCTAAAGTGATGAAAATATACCGACCACAGTCTATAAAATCAAGAAAAGAGATTGTTCGACCCAATAGAGAGTTGATTAGCTCTCGATTTGAATCAAATATCTATCCGATTCGTAGGCTTCGGTTGAGTTTTTGTAATCTTTTTTAAGTGTTTCGAAAACAGTTTTGGCTTCTGATTTCTTACCGGCTTGAATCAGATCGATTCCGGCTTTCAGTAAGAACTCGCTGTTTGATGGATTCTCTTTCGAGATTTTTGAAGCATCTTTGTATAAATCTGCTGCTTTGTCAAATTCTTTTTTTACTTCCAAACAAGCGGCTTTGCCGGCAAGCGCAGTTGCCTTGAAAAGCGGGTTTGAACCGGAATAGTCATCGTACATTTTATAAGCTTCGTCGTTATTGCCGGTCATTGCATAGCAATCGCCCAAAAATATCTTGGCAACGTTTCCTTGGTTTGTGCTGCCGTATTTATCAACGATCTCTTTCAATCCGGCAATGTTTCCGGTTTTCTGACCGTCGATTGCCTCTTTGAAGTTTTCGGCTTCATAAAGCGGCATTACTTTACCAAGCAGATTTGCGGCTACCAAATTGTCGCTTGCTTTCTTGTTCGAATAAAGAACAATAGCCACAACAACCAGAGCGACCGCTGCTATGCCTATCAAAATCTTTGATTGGTATTTCTGATAGAAGGTTATAGCTTCGTAATATGTAGTTACCAGCTTATCTTCTTTGATCTGCTTTTTACTGATCTTTTTTCTTTTTTCTAACACTTTTTACCTCATTCTGTATATAAATCTTAAATTTTCGGCGAGAAATCTAATAAAAATTATAAACCTAGTCTAATATGATTTGAAAAAATCCACGCATTATTATTTTTGAAAACTTCAATCCTATAGATTCCTTTTTCCAGCGCATTGAATTCCACATCGGTTCCTGTTTTCGTATTTATCAAGTTTCCATTGTAAATCAAACGGACATCCGCAGAAGTTGGGACATTAATTTTCAATCTTACTTCGCCAGCCATTGGCACGGACTCGCCCATATTGAATGTCCGGCAGTTTGTTTCGGCTACAAACTTAAATCCTTTTGCATCACCGTGATAAAAGTTCGAGAAAAAACATCTGCCTTCTCTTAACGATTCGTACGCGCTACTTTTTGCGTTTAATAATGCTTGATCACCGGAAGAATTCCATTCATTTGTAGAGAGAACGTGTGTCCGTATGGATTTAAACAAGACTTTATAAGGGAAAACTTCCAATTCGAAAAATCCGAATAGGTTTACTTTGTGTGCATGAGCATCCACACCGCCAATACCAACAACTTTTCTTTTAAGATTAAGCCGGTCCCAAGTTTGCAAAGTTTCTTTCGCTGGTTCAACAATCGATCTTAACGGATGCATGAAATAATTGTACTTGTTCTGTTCGGTTAATCCTTCCATCCATTCTGACATGTGGTTCCAGATCTCGATGCCGGTAAAATCGTCTGTGTCCCATTCTGTCCATGGATATGGCGGATGCTCTTTCATCGAACTTCTTTTTTCATGCGGGTGAGCCAGAAATCCGATTCCGCCTGAATCTTTTACTTTCTTCACATATTCTTTTGCCGGAAGTCTGGTAGAGAATGCTTCGTTGACGCCGAAAGCGAGATAATGATTTTTATTTTCTTTGTCGTTTATTTCACACCCGACCAACAGCAATGTTTTGCCGTACCAGCCTTCGTAACCTTCATGAAGTGCGCGCAAAGTATTATGATCGGTAAGAATTATGAAATCCAGATCCGATTCGGAAGCTAAGTTGGCTATATCTTTAACTTCGCCTGAACCATCTGAATAAACTGAATGAATATGTATTGCCCCAACATACTCATACATATCGAATCCCGAATCGATTGGGTGAAAACTGAAATGAATTAAAGTTTATGGATATTTGCTTAAGCGTTGTTCACTTCAAATAATGTTGTGTACTGTGTAGTTTGCTCTTTAATCATATCCGAAAGTTTCGTCATCAAAATATCTATTCGCTCATCGGTACTGTCTTCAAAATTCTCATACGATTCTTTGTTTTTAAAAATATAAATTTCTTCAAAGTTATTGGCTTTGTTCTTCTGTTCGTAAACAGAATAATTCTCTAAACCATCTGCTTTAACAATGTTTTTCAATTCTCTAACAACATCTAAGTATTCCGCTCTTCTTTCTGGAATAATATTATAGCGAATAGAAAAGATGACTTTACTCATTTATATCCTCGTTTAGATTAATAATTCACCTTTGAAAATAATTTCTGCCGGACCGGTCAAAGACAAATCCTGCACTTTATTGTTGCTGATTTTGAAATCAACAACTAAAACATCGCCGCTTTTTGCCAGCAATTTAACAGGCGGCTCCACACGTTCATTAAAATAAGTTATCAAAGCTGCGGCAACCGCACCGGTTCCACACGATAATGTTTCATCTTCAACGCCGCGCTCATAACTTCTGATTCTTATTACGTTTTCAGCTATGCTCACAAAGTTTACGTTTGTTCCCTTTGGCTCAAAATCTTTAGAATACCGAATTTCCCTTCCAATTTCATAAACCGGAAACTGATCCAAGTCTGAGTAACAAGCATTCGGATGAGACGGATTCGACAATACATCTTCAATCTTTATCACCACATGTGGTGAACCTGTATCCAGGTACGACGCCGTGATTAACTGATTGGCAGCTTTAATCTTAAACTTGGTCTTCAGTTCCTTAGGTTCATTCAGATAAAATTTGACAATTTTATCACTCAGAACTTGACCCGAATAGAGAATATCATTCGCAGTGAAAGACACTTTCTCCAAGCCGATCATGCCGCTTTCCATGGCGTATTTCAATGCGCATCTGGCTCCGTTGGCACAAAGGCTACCGGAAGTGCCGTCAGCATTGAAATAATGCATCCCGAACGCTGTTCTATCATCATTTGAAATAACAAGTACGCCGTCTGCGCCAATACCGGTTCTTCTGTTGCAAATCTTAGCGATTAGTGGAGAATTAAGCTCTAATTCCGGGTTAATTTTCTTATCAAAAAGAATAAAATCGTTCCCGGCTCCGCTAAGTTTTGTGAAAAGAAGGCGCATCATAACGTATTCAAATTTAAGGCAATAAAGTCGGTAAATCAATAAAATTAAACGACTGGCATGATTTTTATTTGAAACAAAAAAATAACCTCAAAAAATCCTTATGCTTATACTAACGGAAGGTTAATAATTACTTGTGTTCCTCTAGGTTTGTTATCTTCTATTTTAATTTCTCCTTTCATCGAACGGATAATGGCAAAAGCCAAACTTATTCCTAATCCTGTTCCTTTGATTCCTATCTTTTCTGCATTTTCTCCGCGGTAAAACCTTTCAAATATTTTTGTCTTCTCTTTATCTGGAATACCAATTCCTTCATCCTTAACAATAATTTTAACTTTATCTTCAAATTTGGATGCTAAAAAAACAATTGGTGAGCTTCGCCCTGAATATTTAATAGCATTATCCAAAATATTATTCAAAACCATCGAAAAATATTCTGAGTTTCCTCTTAAGTAGATTTCATCATCAACTTTATATTCAATGTTATTTTCTTTATAAAGAACTTTAATAGAATTTTCTACTATTGATTCCAACGAAAATACGAAATTACTGTTCGCATGGTTATTTCCGATTCGAGCCATTATTAGTAATGATTTGATGATCTTTAAGATTTTTTCCGATTGCTCTTTTGCAACAACTAACGAGCTTTTCAAATCTAGATTTTGATTATTCTTCTGAAGAGCATAATCCAACTCGGAAATAATAGTTGTCAACGGCGTCATTAATTGATGAGAAGCATTATCGGCAAAAGAGGAGATTTCACTAACTTGGTTTTCTAATCTTTCAAATAAATCATTAAGTGTAAATTTCAATCTATTAATTTCGTCATGTGGATCAGAATCAATGTCCAAACGCTGACTTAAATTCAACGCCGTAATTCGGCCGGCTGTGTTTATTATTGAATTAATCGGCTCAACTATTTTTTTTGAAATAAAAATGCTAATTAGAATTACTAAGACCAGAATAAAAGGAAGTATAAGAAGATTATAATAAAGAATTTTTTGTAAGGCAGCTTCCAATAGCAGCTTTCTAGCTGAAAGTTGAAGTAATCCAATCTGCTCACCTTTTTCGTTGAACAGTTTTTTATATCCGCTTCTTAATAATTCTTTTTTTGTTTGTGTATCTGTATAATATTGACCGGCAGCAAAACTTGGGAAATTGACATCAATTTTACCGAATTGAGGAATGTTCTTACTCTGCAATAATATGGACCCATCGTTTTTATATATCTGCAAAAAAAACGAGTTGTCATATAAATCGACCAAATCTTTTTCATCAAATTCGCTGGGACGAATTATAACTATTGAACTATCAACAACCTTAAATGACGGCAAAATATGTTCTATTTCATGACTAATTTTAGAATCTAAAACCGATGTTAGCTGAAAAGTAATTAGACAATAGAGAAGAAAATCGAAGACAAGCAAAAAAGCAATAAACACAGAAGAAATAATTATTGAATTTCTTAAAATGGTTTTAGAAAGTCTGAATCTCATTAATTATTCTCCAACAAAAACATAGCCTTCCCCGTAAACAGTTTTTATATATTTTTTTGATGTCAATTCTTCCATTTTTTTCCTCAAATTT